>JAIEQQ010000057.1 GCA_019747615.1 Phycisphaerales bacterium | reverse complement strand
TTGTAGCCGTCGAGGGATTGAACGAGGACGGTCTTTTCGAGGTTGATGTTTTTGTCTGGCGCGTCGGCGCGAAGGAGTGTCGGTCGCAGAATGATGATGGCGGTGGTGAAGTAGATGACGATGCCGGTGACGTCCACGAGCGTTGCGACGAAGGGCGTTGAGGAGCCGGCGGGATCGAAGCCCATGCGTTTCATGATCAGCGGCAGCATTGCGCCCATGATCGAACCCCAGGTGACGATGCAAAAGAGCGTGACGGAGATGGTGATCGCCAGGACTTCGTAGTGGCTGGCGACATCGGGATCCGGAAACCAGCCGAACCAGCCGAAGACGTTGATGCGCAGCAGGCCGATGGCGCCGATCATGAGGCCGAGCATGGCGGCAACGAGGAGTTCGCGTCGCAGGACGCGCCACCAATCGCGGACGCCGATTTCGCCGAGGCCCAGGGCGCGGATGACGAGGGTGGAGGCTTGGGAGCCGGAGTTTCCGCCGCTGGAGATGATGGCGGGGATGAACGCGGCGAGAATGGCGGCGCGCTGAATCTCGGGCTCGAAGAAGGCGATGGCGTTGGAGGTGAGCAGTTCGGAGAGGAACAGGAGCGCGAGCCAGGGGGCACGTTTGAGGAAGAGGCTGTGGATGCTGGTGGACATCAGCGGGTCATCGAGCGCGACGACGCCGCCCATCTTGTGCATGTCGCTGGTGGCTTCTTCCTGGGCGACGTCGGCGACGTCGTCGTGGGTGACGATGCCCAGGAGGGCGCCCTTGGAATCGACGACCGGGAGCGCGACGCGGTCGTACTTGAGCAGGGCGTCCACGGCGTCGCGCTGGGGCTGATCTGCGCGGAGCGTGACGAACTGGCTGTCCATCAGCGACTGCACGGGGGTCTCAGGCTCGGCCATGATGATCTGGCGGAGGCGCAGGTCGTCGATGAGGACGTTCTCCTGATCGATGACGTAGACGACGTTGACGGTCTCGGCGTCGCGACCGTATTTGCGGATGTGTTCCATCGCGCGGGCGACGGTCCAGTCCGGGCGGACGCGGACGTAGTCGGGGGTCATGAGGCGGCCGACGGAGCCAAGCGGGTAGCCGAGGATGGCCTGGGTGGATTTGCGTTCTTCGGGGCTGAGGGAGGCGATGATGCGTTGGGCGACGCTGGGGGGCAGTTCGTCGAGAAGGCGGACGCGGTCGTCGGGGTCCATGGATTCGACGAGGGCGTAGCCGGATTCGCCGAGGCCGCGGATGAGTTGTTCCTGTTGTTCGACGGGCATGTACGCGAAGACGTGGGCGGCGTCCTCGCGCGGGAGGATCCTGAACGCGAGCACGGCGTGCTCCAGCGCAAGCTCAGCGATGATGTCCGCGACGTCGGCGTGTTGCAGCCCGTGGAGGATGTCGCGCAGCTCGGCGTACGCCTTGGCGATCAGGAGTTCCTCGACTTCGGGGACCAGGAGCGTTGCGGTGGGGTTCATGCGTCGGCTCGTGTGTGGGAGCGCTTGGGGAGTGCGGGATGTGGTTGAGCGTACCACACGGGTCCGAGAAAGTCCGCGTGAACGGTGCGAAGGCGTCTGATAACGCGCGGCTTGTGCGTGGGGTGCGGGGATGTGAGGCCGGAGCGCGGTTCTCGGTGGTTGGCGGGGATCGGGCCGCCGATATCTGCCAGGGCGCGGGCTGACGGCGCGCGGGCGAGGCGAGGGCGGGCTGCGGCGTGAACACAGGAGCGATCTGGTGGCAACAGGCGGCAATACATCACGGTTGAGCTGGCGAGGCGAGGCGATGCTGCGACTGATGGCGCTGCCTTGTGCGCTGGCGACGGCGGGGACGGCGGCGGCGAGCGCTGCGCTTGCTGAGAGCAGCCAGACCTCGCTGTGGCCGGTGGTGGCGGCGCTAGTTGGCGCTGGGCTCACGGCGTGGCTCGTGTTTCTGGCGGGGCGGCCGCTGCGGGGGCTCGGTGCGCTTGCGAGCGCGCTGGACGCGGCGGCGGCCGGGGCGCGTGATCCGGGGGCGCTGCGATTGGCCGAGGGGCTTGGGGCGCGGGCGCGGGCGTTCAACTCGATGATCGATGAGCTGGCGGCCCAGCGGCGCGGAGAGATGATCGCGAAGGTGGGCGAATCGTCATCGAAGCCGGCGCGGCGCGACGCGGACATGACCAGCGCGTGCGACGCGATGTGGTCCGGTGTGATGCTGGTCGATGCGCAGGGGCGGGTGAAGTACGCCAACGGAGCCGCGGCGATTCTGCTGTCGTGCGTGCGAGAGAAGCTGGTGGGCGCGTCGCTGCACGAGGTGATCCGCGATGGCGCGGTGATCGATGCGGTATTGAGCGCGGCGCGGGGCGAGACGCGGGTGCGAGCGATGGTGGAGGCTGGGGGTGCGGGTGCCGATGCGCAAGTGGGCGGCGAGAAGGGTGCCGGTGGGGGCGCGCCGGAGAGCGTGACGCGGTTCTCGATCCGCACGGTGGGGCCGAAGGAGCAGCCGCTGGCGATGGTGATCGTGGAGGATGTGACGCAGCAACGCGTGGCGGATCGCTCGCGGAACGCGTTCATCGCCCAGGCGACGCACGAGCTGCGCACGCCGCTGACGAACATGCGGCTGTGCCTCGATGAGCTGCTGGAGAGCCCGGACCTTGAGGCGGAGGAGCGGCAGCGGTTTGTGAACATCGTCTCCGGCGAGAGCCGCCGGCTGGAGCGGATGGTCGGCGACATGCTTTCGATCAGCGAGATCGAGGCCGGGACGCTGACGCTGCACATGGGCGACGCGAGGCTGGGACAACTGATCGATGACCTACGGCAGGACTTCCAGATGCAGGCGAAGGACAAGGAGATCAAGCTGGCGTTCAACGTGCCGCCGAAGCTGCCGGTGATCCACGCCGATCGCGACAAGCTGGTGCTGACATTGGGGAACTTGATCGGCAACGCACTGAAGTACACGCCCAGCGGCGGCGATGTGACCGTCACGATCAAGACGCCGGCTGGGCAGTTGCTCGTGGATGTGACCGACTCGGGCATCGGCATCGCGCCCGAGGAGCAGGAGCTTGTCTTCGAGCGGTTCTATCGGAGCAAGGACCAGCGCGTCGAGAAGATCACCGGCACGGGCCTCGGGCTTGCGCTTGCGCGTCAGGTCGCACGACTGCACGGCGGTGACATCACGATCTCCAGCCAACTCAACAAGGGCTCAACGTTCACGCTCTCGCTGCCGACCGGCGCCCCGGCGACCGAGAGTAAAGCGGCGTAGGGGAGGAGAGTCGCGAGGCGTGAGGAAAGAGGGATCAAGGGATCGAGGGACGTGGGACATCGGATGTGAGGGTTGTCGTCCGATTCAAGCGTTTGAGCTTTGAGGTTTGTTCATCATGCAGATCACGGAACAACAACACGGAGCCGTCACGGTGCTGAGCCCGCAGGGGCCGCTGGTGGGTGTTGATGCGGACGCGTTTCGCACTGCGGCGATCGAGGTGATGGGGCGGTCGCGCGGGCGCTTTGTGGTGGATGCGACGGGGATTGCGTATGTGGACAGCCGCGGGCTGGAGGCGATTCTGGATGTGACCGAGCGGCTGGCGTCCAGCGGCGGCGCGCTGAAGGTGTGCGCCTCGGGCGAGACGCTGCGCGAGGTGCTGCAACTGACCGAGGTGTACCCGATGCTGGAGCACTTCGTTGATGTGAACAGCGCGGTGAGGAGCTTCCTGTGATCGGCGGCGCGAAACCCAAGTTGGGCGATGAGCTGGTGAAGCAGGGCGTGATCACGCCCGAGCAACTGACCAGCGCGCTGGGCGAGCAGCGCCGCTCGTCGCGAAAGCTCGGCGAGCTGCTCATCGAGCAGGGCGTTCTCACGGCCTCGGCGCTCGTTCACACGCTGGCGCGCTGCCTCGGCGTGCCGGGGTGCCACCTGCGGCACGGCCTGATCGATCCGCAGTTGCTCAAGCTCATCGGGCCCGAGGAGGCCGAGCGGCTGTGCGCGCTGCCGATGTTCAAAGTCCGCGGCGTGCTGACGGTGGCCATGAGCGAGCCGCAGAGCCTGCCAGCGATCGATCGCCTGCGGCAGATCACCGGCTGCGAGATCCGCCCGGTGCTGGCGATCGAGAGCAACATCGTCGAGTACATCAAGAAGTACGCCTCGGGTGATGTGGATGTTGACGCGTTCCTCACGCAGCTTGCCGAGCAGGATGTCGAGGTCATCGAGCGAGAGATGGTGGACGAGGGGCCATCGACGGACCTGGACAAGCTCGTGGCCGGCTCGCCGATCATCAACCTGGTGAACGTCGCGCTGCTCTCGGCGGTGCGCGACAAGGCCAGCGACATTCACATCGAGCCGGACAAGCGCGGCACGCGGATCCGCTATCGCATGGATGGCTCGCTGCGCGATCTGATGAAGCCGCCGGCGGGGATGCACGCGTCGATCGTGAGCAGGATCAAGGTCATCGGGAAGATGGATATCTCTGAGAAGCGGCTGCCGCAGGAGGGGCGCGTGCGGATCGTGGCCGAGGGGCGCGAGATCGACCTGCGCGTGTCGAGCATGCCGACGCTGCTGGGCGAGAAGATCGTGGTGCGAATCCTGGACAAGTCCAACCTGCGGATCAGGCTTTCGGACCTTGGGTTGCGACCGCAGGGGCTTGAGACGTTCACGCGTGTGCTGAAGAAGCCGCACGGGCAGGTGCTGGTGACCGGGCCGACGGGCAGCGGCAAGACAACGACGCTGTACTCGGCGCTGGATCTGCTGCGCTCGCCGGAGACGAACATCCTGACGGTCGAGGATCCGGTTGAGTACCAGCTCGACCTGATCAACCAGATCCAGGTGAACGAGCCGATCGGCCTGAGCTTCGCGAGGGCGCTGCGATCGATCCTGCGGCAAGACCCGGACGTGATCATGGTCGGCGAGATCCGCGATCAGGAGACGGCGCGCGTGGCGATGCAGGCGGCGCTCACGGGGCATCTGGTGCTGGCGACGTTGCACACCAATGACGCGCCGGGCGCGGTGGCGCGATTGTCGGACATGGGCATCGAGCATTACTTGATCGCGACGGCGCTCAACGGCGTGGTGGCGCAGCGACTGGCGCGCACGATCTGCCCGGCGTGCGCGACGCGGGCGTACCCGCCGGAGGCGCTGCTGGTCGAGGCCGGGCTGGAGGTTCACGCGGGCCGGCCGTTCCGGCGAGGGGCCGGGTGCAAGCAGTGCCACGACTCGGGCTTCCGCGGGCGGCTGGGCGTGTATGAGGTGCTGGAGGTAACGCCGGAGCTGCGCCGGTTGATCCATCTCGGAGCGCCGACGCACGAGCTGCGCGCCAAGGTGCGACAGCAGGGCATGCTCACATTGCGCGAGGAGGGCGTGCATCTGGCGCTGGATGGCAAGACGTCGCTGGAAGAGATCCTGCGAGTCACCGCAGAGGAGGATCCGGCGGACATGAGCGCCGATGCCAAGAAGGGTGTGGCGGCGGCGGCGGGTGGCGTGACCGAGCAGGTACCGGCTTCGGCTGTGACCGGCGGCGTGGCCAGACCTGAAGGGAGGGCCGCGGCGTGAAGCTTGCGTACTCCGGATTTGATATGAGCGGTCGGGCGGTGCAGGGCGCGATCGAATCGGCGGGCAGCGCCGAGGCGACCGAAGCGTTGCGGCGGCAGGGCGTGCTGGTGACCTCGCTGCGCGAGAGCGCAAGCGGCGGCAACGCGGGCGAAGGCGTGCGTCGTGTGCTGGGGCGCGCCGGGGCTGGCGGTGGTGGGGGTTCGTTGAGCGAGCTGGCGGCGTTCTCGCGCCAGCTCAGCGTGCTGATCTCGGCCAAGACGCCGCTTGTGCAGGCGATTCAGGCGATTGAGCGGCAGACGCCGCCGGGCGCTTGGCAGACGACGCTGACGGCGCTGCGTCGGCGTGTTGAGGAGGGTGTGTCGCTGTCGGAGGCGATGGAGCAGTTCCCGAGGCAGTTCAACGCGGTGTGCCGCGCACTGGTGCAGGCGGGCGAGTCGGGCGGCAGCCTGGATGTGATGCTGCGGAATCTGGCGGAGCTGACGAGGCAGCAGTTGCACATGCGGCGCTCGGTGGTGGGGGCGCTGGTGTATCCGGTGGCGCTGATCTCGATCTCGTCGCTGGTGCTGGTGGGGCTGGTGCTGTTTGTGTTGCCCAGGTTTGAGGAGTTGTTCAAGTCACTGGGCGCGGCGCTGCCGCCGAGCACGCAGTTGCTGATTGATGTGAGCACGTTCGGGCGTGATTGGTGGTGGGCGGTGGTGCCGACGGTTGTTGGCGGGGTGGTCGGGCTGGTGATGTTTACGAGATCTGATGGCGGGCGCGGGACCGTGCAGCGCGTGCTGATGGCGACACCTCGGGTGGGGATGATCGTGCGATCGCTGGCGACGGCGCGGATCGCTCGCGTGCTTGGGGCATTGCTGGAGGCGAAGGTCGGGCTGCTGGATGCGCTGAAGCTCACGCGGCAGGCGACGACGCTGGAGGCGTATGCGAAGATTCTTGAAGAGGCGGAGGAACGCATCACGCGAGGCGAGAACTTCTCAGCGACGCTGGCCGGCTCGCCCCTGATTCCGCCAGCGATTGTCGAGGCGGTGGCGTCGGGCGAGCGTTCGGGGCAGATCGGACCGGTGCTCACGCAGGTGGGCAAGTTCATGGACGAGGACAACGAGCTGATCATCAAGTCGCTGACGACGCTGCTGGAGCCGCTGATCCTGGTGATCCTGGGCGTGCTGATCGGCGCCGTGGCGATCGCGATGTTCCTGCCGCTGTTTGACCTGACGGCGGCCGGTGGCGGCGGGCCGGGGCCGAACGCGGGGGGTGTGGGGGGTGGGCAATGAAGCTCTACGCGACGCGAACTCCGGTGGGTGTTGATCTGACGGCGTCGATGGTGACGTGCGTGCGTGCAGAGCGTGCCAGCGGCGCTCGGGCGTCGGGCGCCGTGGGGCGGGTGGTGTCTTACGCCATGGCGCAGCGAACATCGCAGGATCTTGCGGAGGCGGCGGCGCTGGTGGCGGGGCTCATCCGGCGGCAGGACATGGGCACGCGGCGCGTGGTGATCAGCGCGCCGGAGGAGCGGCTGCTGACGAGCATCATGGAGCTGCCGGCGCGATCATCGGGCGCACCGATCGAGATGCTGGCCGCGAGCGAACTGGCCCGCACGCACAGAGTTGAAGCGTCGTCGTTGCAGGTCGCGGCGTGGGAGCTGCCGCTGCAGACGCGCGCCGGCGAGGGTGTGCGGTGGCTGGTGGCGGCGCTGCCGAAGCAGGACGGCAGCGACCTGGTGAACGCCATGCAGGGCGAGGGGTTGATCGTCGACGCGATTGATCTTCGTTCGCTCGCGGTGGCGAGGGCGTGCGGTGCGGACATGGACGACGCCGATGCGCTGACCCCGATCCTGCAACTGGAGCGCTGCGGGCATTCGGTGGCGGTGGTGTTCGGCGGTGAGCTGGTCTACGAGCGGCGGCTGGAGAGCCCGCAGCTTCGCGGCGCGATCGCGTTGATCGAGCGAGCGGGCATCACCGATCGCCAGCTGGCGCTGGATGTGCTGCGCGGCGCGAGGGCCGACGGAGCGGCGCTTGAAGAAGGCTTGCACGACTTGGCCTCGCAGGTAGAGCTTGCGATCTCGCGGCACGCGACGGAGCTGCTGCAACAGGTGCGGCTGTCGATCGCGTATGTCGCGCAGATGATCCCGCAGTCGGCGCTGCGGCGCGTGCTGCTGACCGGCGAGCTGGCGGGGGTGCGCCCCATCGCCGGGGCGGTGAGCGAGGGGCTGGCGCTGGAGACTCGGGTGGTGGGGGCGAGGATGGCCGAAGGGGCTGATCGCGCGGTGCGGCCCGAGCTGGCGTGCGCGATGGGCCTGGCGTTGAGCGACAGCGGCGCGGCGTTGGTTGGTGAGCCGGGCGCAGCAGCGGGCGCGAAGGAGGCGGCGTGAGAAGCGTGAACCTTGTACCGCCGGAGCTGGTGATGGCGCGACGGCGCGCCGATCGCACGCGCGTGTGGGCGGGCATTACGGTTGTGTACAGCGTGATCGCGCTGAGCACCGGGGCGCTGGCGTGGAGCGCCGGCCGCGTCGGTGTGGATACCCGCGACCGGCTGGCGGAGCTGAACGATCTCACGCAGAAGCGGGAAGCCGCGCTGCGCACGGCGCGCGAGGCGCTGGGCGTCGCGACGCGCAAGGTCGCGGCGGCGCGAGAGGTTTCGGTGCATCCAAACTGGACGCTGCTGCTGGAGGCGCTGGCGACGTTGAAGGGCCCCGATGTTGTGCTGGCGACGCTGAAGATCGAGCCGATCATGCCCAAGGCGGAGCCGACGGCGCGAGCGGCGGGTCGGGCCGCCGAGCCGGTGACGAAACCGACGAGCGGCGCAGGGTCGACGAATCCGGCGGGCTACTCGATGCTGATCAGCGGCGATGCTCGCACGCAGCAGGCCGTCACCGACTTTGTGCTGCGGCTTGAGGGGACTCGGATCTTCGCGTCGGTGCGGTTGATCGAGTCGAGGTCGAAGCCGGGGCCGAGTGATGGTGGCAAGCCGCCGGTGGGCGAGATCGTCGGGTTCTCGCTGGAGTGTCGCCTGACGGAATCTGCGGGAGGTGCCCAGTGAGTGCTGGTGTGTTTCGAATGGTGTTGCCGAGTCGTCACACGATGGTGGTTGATGGCGCGGCGCTGGCGGCGATCGCGCTGGTGAGCGCCGCGGTCTATCTCGTCAGCGTGCGCCCGTACAACGACGCGATCGAGGAGGCACGCGAGGTGGAGGCGTCGGTGGCGCACGCGGAGGCGGCGCTCTCGAAGCTGACCGATGAGGCCGAGCGGGCGCGGAAGAGTCTCCAGACGGCGGAGGAGGAGGTGTCGAGACTTCGCGTGACGCTGGACCCGATCAGCAAGGCGAACACGCGGCTGGCGGCGCTCGCCGATCTTGCAGCGACCAAGGGCGTGTCATTGGCGAGGATTCAGCCGTTTGCGGTCCAGTCGGGCGCGAGGTTCTTCGCGATGCCGATCAAGCTGGAGGGGCGCGGCGAGTGGTCGGGGGTGACCGGGTTCATCGGCGCGATGCACGAGCGGTTTCCGGACGTGGCGGTGGTGGGGCTGACGCTCGGTGCGGAAAAGGCGGCGTCGGGCCGGGGTGCGATGACGAGCCTGGAGTGTGACCTTGTGTGGTATGCCGGTCCGGCAAGCGCGGGCGCGATGAAGGAGTGAGCGGCGCCCTTGACGCGGCGTGGATCG
>JAIEQQ010000256.1 GCA_019747615.1 Phycisphaerales bacterium | reverse complement strand
GCCCTGGATCAGGATTTGGGGGGCAGGTCAACGGCACTTGGAATGTCACCGAGGTCGTAATCGGCGGGCCGCTAAACAGTTCTGTGGTTGTCAACACCCACGTTCCATCATTCAGCAAGTTGAGCCGATCGGCGGTGGTTCCGAGACCGAGTGCGGTCACCGTCACGTTTCGCGTGCCTCCCAACTGGCCGAGGGACGCCGATGGGCCACGGCGATCGCTGCGTGCCCAAGCGATTTCAGCCGGGCACGAGGAGCCCGTGATGGTGGACGCCAAGCGCGTCAACGACGATGAGGCGTACTCGATCGCGCAGAGCATCGCCAAGCGCGTCATCGAAGAGATGACGTTTCCGGGCGAAATCCGCGTCACGGTGTTACGCCAGACGCGGGCGATTGAGATTGGGCGGTGCGAGCGACTCGCGTTCAATCAAGGCGACGACGGCGCGCGGCCGCGAGTGATGCTGCAACAAAGACCACGATCGCACCGGGCGACGGCACTTGAAAAGTGACCGCCGACTCGACGAGGGCTAAGGGGGCTGGGTTGAACACATTGGCGTCCGGGGCGCGGGTGATGACCCATTGGTTTCCGGGTGCCAAGTAGAGGTTCTGGCCACCGTCGAGGTATCCGAAGGACGAGACGGTCACGGTTCGCGTCGCAGCGCCCTGCGGGAAGAAGACGAAGTGGTACATCGCGTACCAGGCTGACTGGACTCCAGGCGCGGAAGTGTCCTGATCCGAGCCAGGAATAGCCCGTGCAAGGCCACTCGAATCGTTGAACCTGGTCCCGCCGTAGTTGATGACCGTCGGAACCGGATCTCCGTTTGCATCGAGTTGCGCCGTAATGTTCGTCCGCCTGGCAGTCACAGCAAGGATCGCTGCGCTTCCAGGGACGTTCTGATAGGTGTTTCCGGGCGTCGCAGATCCCGTCCCGTCGAAATTACCAAACCGGTTGACACCAACCCAGCCGTTGTGGTTCCCGTTGGCACTGTTTGTGAAGGAGTTAAATCCAGAGTTGACCGGCTGTGATTCGTTCGCCCCCGCAACTCCATTGCTATTGGTACGAAGCGTGTTTCGATTTGCGCCCGTCGGAGACACAAAAGTGCGAAAGTTCACGTCTTGTGCCGGGCTGCCCGGACCAGCCGAGCCGGATGGCTGGGTGTACTGCATCAATCCGCGTGCGGCAACAGGCGACGTGTTCGAAGACACCGAACCGCGTCCGAGGGCGAGTGCCGCCGATGTCCACGCCGCATTCGTCTGATTGGACACCGCATCGTTGTGATAAAAGATCGAGTTGGTCATGCTGCCTGTGCCGGGAGGTGAGCCACTCCCGTAGCTGACGACGCCGAAGTTCGGAGCCGATCCCTGTGTCGTCATCCGCGCGATGAACGTGATGCCGACGGCCGTCGCCTGGGGGCCCGGGAGCAGTGCGTTGCCGCCGTAATTCACGCCGATCGCGGCCAATCGCGGGTCGTCATCGAAGACAAGCTCGACATCGAAAGACCTCGGCTGTGCCATCGCATCGCTCGCGAAAGCGAGTCCGGCAAGGGCGGTTAACGTGATGACCACATTGTGCTTCATCTCTCTCTCCTCGGGTTCGCAAACGGGCCTCCGCCCTCGCGGCGGAAAATCGGTCTCTGACGCGAAAGCATAGCGGATGAAGTGGCCGCGTGGACTACTTTGTTGTGTGAAGATTGCGGCTTCGTGCCGATGAGTGTGGATCGGCTCGCGTTCGGTGATCGCATCGAAGTCCCAGGGCGGACTTCGATGGCACGCTACTCGCCAATCGCCCCCAGCCCCCCTACTATGCCCGGTTCAAGCCAGCCGGGGTTCGGCGGTTGGCCGTTCGTGGGCCGTTGTGGCTTGCGGGCGAGGGAATGCGTGAAAGCTGAAGCGCCCTTGTGGCGGTCAGCGCGACGACCCAGGGACGGGCGCAAGTCTGTCTGTGTCGGGTCATCGCTCCCGAATCGCTGCCGCTGGTGTCGCTGAAAGAGGATTTTTGTATGGCGAATCAACTCGTGCAAGACCTGATCGAAGCGGGCATTCATTTCGGCCAGCGCTCGGCGAACTGGAACCCGAAGATGGCCCCGTACATCTGGGGCAAGCGAAACAACATCCACATCATCGACATCAAGGAGACCATCAAGGGTCTCCTGCTGGCGAAGAAGTTCCTGACCCGCATCGTGGCCGATGGCAAGGACGTGTGCTTTGTCGGCACCAAGCGTCAGGCCCGGGCCGTGCTTGAGACGCAGGTCACTGCGGTGAAGATGCACTATGTGACCGAGCGCTGGCTCGGTGGCACGCTCACGAACTTCCGCACCATCCGCTCGCGGCTGAAGCGTCTGGAAGAGATCGAGGGCATCTCGCAGCGCGACAACTTCGCCAGCTACTCCAAGAAGATGGAGAGCCAGCTCCGGCGCGAGATGGACAAGATCAGCACCAACCTCTCGGGCATCCGCAGCATGGACAAGCTCCCCGGCGCGATCGTGATCATCGACACCAAGCGTGAGATGAACGCGCTGAAGGAAGCCAAGAAGCTCGGCATCCCCACCGTCTGCCTCATCGACACCGACGGCGACCCGGACCTCGCGGACATCGCGATCCCCGGCAACGACGACTCGATGCGGTCGATCGATGTGGTGATCCGCGAGCTGTGCCTGGCGATCGCCGAGGGCAAGCAGCAGCGGCAGGCCAAGATCGATGGCGACCCGGCGCAGAACGCCGCGGGCGTGGCCGGTGGCGCGGGTGGCCCGCGTCGCAGCTCACGGGCGCAGTTCCGCTCCGACGACGCACCGGCGATGCCGGAAGAAGCCGCGGCGGGCGCTGCGGCGACGAAGCCGGCCTGATGTGTTGATTCCATCGCTCAAAGTGGCGGCTGACAACGGCCGTCATGCGAGCGACAACGGGGCTCTGGGCAGCAACGGTCGCTCCGGCGACGAAGCGGCAAGCGCGGCCTTTGCGTGCGGCGCATCCGAACGCACGCGACCGATCGTCTTGACGCGAGACTTCTTTTCAAAGCCGCGTGGTTGAGACGAGCGACGGAGCGGAACGAGCCGTGATTCTTGGGGGGGGGCGGGAGACGGGTGAGTGAGTATCTTGGCAGGACCGAAGACTTTGAACTCAGGAGAATGAGTATGGCAGCGACTGACATTTCCGCGGCAGACGTGATGAAGCTTCGCAACCGCACCGGCCTCTCGATGATGGAGTGCAAGAAGGCGCTCGTCGAGGTTGGCGGCGATATTGAGAAGGCCGAGGATCTGCTCCGCAAGAAGCTCAAGGGCAAGATGGATAGCCGCACGGATCGGGCCGCGGGGGCCGGTCGCGTGGCGGTGTCGATCAACAACACCCCGGGCGCGGGGCAGTTCCCGTTCGCGTCGATCATCGAGGTTCGCGCCGAGACGGACTTCACCGCGATCAACGAGAAGTTTGTGAACATGGCGACGGTTGTTGCCAATGAGGCCGCCAAGGGCGTGCCCGGCAAGGTGTCGGCCCCCACTGCCGCTGCGACCGCGGCGATCGATGAGCTGCGCATCAGCACGGGCGAGAACTGTTCGTTCGCCCGCGGCATGAAGCTCGCCTGTGGCGACGGCGCGAGCGTCTTTGGTTCGTACGTTCACCACGACGGCAAGACCGGCGTGCTGATCCAGGGTCACGGCAACATCACCGGCGATCTGCTCAAGCAGATCGGCATGCACATCGTCGCGGCGGTGCCGGCGCCCAAGGGCGTCTCGGCAACGGACATCCCGGCGGATGTCGTCGAGAAGGAGCGCAAGTTCCGCATCGAGCAGGCGATCGAGAGCGGTAAGCCCAAGGAGATCGCCGAGAAGATGGTCGAGGGCGGCATGCGCAAGTTCTTCGAGGAGCTGGCGCTTCTGGAGCAGCCGTACATCATGGACCCGACGAAGAAGGTCAAGGAGATGCTGCCGGCGGGGTCACAGATTGTGACGTTCGTGCGGTACGCCGTGGGCGAAGAGGCGTAAGGGACGGCAATCGGGATTCGGCAATCGGCAATCGTGTAAACACAAAGGCCCGCCTCGTTGAGGTGGGCCTTTTTCGTTGGTGGGTTGAGTGGGAGACAGTGAACGGAGTACGCAGGGGACGCGGAGTTGGCGGAGGAACGCAGAGGGAATGCGGAGATAAGGATGCAGTTTGTCAACGAAGTGAAGGAAGGGATGGAAGGGGCGGACGCGGACTTGCGCAGTCGCAGGGCAATTCCTGATGAACGCTCACACAAGGCGTGACACTCACGCCTCACGCCTCACGTCTCTTGCCTTTCAACACGCGACTCGCGACTTGTCTTCAGCCCTTCGTCGCCGGGTCGTGCCAGATGACCTCGCTGGCTTCCTTCTTGGCCGCCTTGCGGTAGCCGAAGACGCCGAGTGGGAACGAGAGGATGTAGATGCCGAAGACGATGCTGGCGGTGAGCCAGCCGTCTTTCATGATGCCGAAAACGACCAGGGCCACGCCGGCGATCAGCGCCGGGACGATCCGACGGCTGACGCGCAGGCCCTTGACGGACCACATCGGGATCTTGCTGACCATGAAGATGGCCAGGATCGCGGTCCAAGCGATGGTCATCGTCGGGGGGATGCTGAGTTTGAGCGAGGACAGCTCCAGCATCGGCGGGATCAGCACGGCGCCGCCGGCGGACGGGGCCGGGAGACCGGAGAAGAACTTGCCGGTCGGCGCGCCGGGGCGTTTCTTGCTGACGCTGGCGGCGAAGCGGGCGAGGCGGATCGCGGCGCAGAGGGCAAAGAGCATGACGACCGCGAGGCCGATGACCTCGGTTTCCTTGCCGAAGACGTCGGCGTTCTTGAGCTGCCACTGGTAGATGATGAAGGCGGGTGCGACGCCGAAGGCCATGAAGTCGGCCATGGAGTCAAAGACCTCGCCGAAGCGGCTGGTGGCGCGCAGGAGGCGGGCCATGCGGCCGTCGAGGCCGTCGAGGATGAACGAGATGATGACCGCGACGAGGGCCTCGCGGAGCATGCCCTGGGTGGCGTAGTGGACCGCGGCGAGGCCGGCGCAGAGCGAAGCCGCGGTGATCATGTTGGGAAAGAGCTTGCGGAGCTCGATCTCGCCATCGGGAATGGGCGGTGCGGGCAACGCGGGATCGTCGGCGTCACGGGCCGGGCGGCGGATCACCGAACCGCTCCGGTCTCGGCCGTGCCGGCGACGGAGGGGCGGACGACGGTCTCGACCTGCGAGTTCGGCTTGGACGCTGACGTTCCTTGGGTCGAGGCGACCGGGGGGGCGAGCTTGGCCAGGAGTGATTCGCCCGCGATCACATGCTCGCCGACTTGCACGAGGATCTCGGCGTCCTGCGGGAGATAGATCTCAGCGCGGGAGCCGAAGCGGATGAGGCCGAAGCGCTCGCCCGCACTGACCGTCTGCCCCTCGCGGAGCGAGTTGACGATGCGGCGGGCGACCCACCCGGCGATCTGGACGAAGGCGATCTGGCGGCCGCGCGGGTCGGTCAGGAGGACAGCCGAGCGCTCGTTGCTCTCGCTGGCCTTGTCCATCGAGGCGTTGAAGAACGTGCCCGGCGAGTAAACGACCTTGGTGATCTTGCCCGCGGCGGGGACGCGGTTCACGTGGACATTGAAGATGTTCAGGAAGATCGAGACCCGCTGCATCTGGGGCGGCGTCTCCCCCCCGGCCGGGCAAAGGTTCGCCGGCAGGGGGGCGGTGTCGAGCTTGATGACCTTGCCGTCGGCGGGGCTGATGATCTGATCGGTGCCCGGCGGGGTGACGCGGTTGGGATCGCGGAAGAACCAGAGCGACCAACCGGCGACCAGCAGGGCGGCGAGCATGACCGGGATGCCCCACCAACTCAAGAGAATGATGGACAGGCCGCCGAGGATGAGGGCACCGGCGACGATGGGGATGATGACAACCCAACCTTCAGGAGCGATCTTCAAGACAAATCTCAACCGGGCCGCAGGAGCCCGCGAACAAACGAACCGGATCCCCGCCGCCGAGCTCGGTGGGGATGAACGAGGAGAGTATATGCGGGGCGCGGCGGGCGTGTTGGGCGTTGTTTGTTTGGGTGGTCGATCTTCAAATACATCGGAGTACGCAGGGGACGCGGGGATCGCGGAGAAACGCAGAGGGAAGGCAGGGGATTTGTACACGGAGGACGCGGAGGGACACGGAGGGGGAGAACATGAACATGAACATGAACATGAACATGAACATGAAACGGAGGGCCGTGCCGTCGATGTGGTGCTTCACCACTTTGATGCAGGCGTGCGTGGGCTTGGACTGAGCGACGGTAGATCGAACTGTTTTCGTTGTTTTTGTCGTTGTTTTCGTGCGCAATCGGCGGACGATCGCGGGTGTGGATGATGTCACGGCGGCGGAAAAGGTCTGGGACCGCTCTGTGGGGGTTCGGTGGCGCTCCAAACGGTGGCCGTCGGCGCTCCAATCAGGTCCGCTTGAACAAGTCGAGGGTCCAACACCCGCCCGGAACGTCTCCGCCCCCCCACCTCCCCTCCGCGCCCTCCGTGATCCAAGCCATCCGGCGTCCACGCACGCCCCAGCGATCCGAGCCCCCTTCCATCCCTTCCATCCCTTCGTTGAAAAACTCCGCGCGGCAAAGAACGAGTCAGCGGCGGCGTGAACCGGCGGCGGGGGCGGGCTCGGCGGGGGTCTTGCGCATGATGAAGAGGTAGTTGAAGCCGCGGAGGAAGAAGTTGGATTCCTCGGCGGCTTTGCGGTGGTTGCCCATGGCGAGCTTTTGGTTTTTGCGGGTGACGCAGACGATGTCGACCGGGTCAAAGTGGTCGCAGAGGAGGGCGAAAAGGTTGAAGCCGATGGGCATGAAGACGTCGCGGCCGGCCCGCTGGGTGCGTCGCCAGGAGTCCGAGACGTAGAGGGCCGCGTGGCGGCCGGGGCGGAGCACGCGGTGCATCTCGCCGATCACCCGCTGCATCGAGCCGTAGTACGCCTCCCCCCCATCATCGCCCGCGGCGTCGAGCTTGCCGATGCAGCGCGGATCTTCGGAATAGGCGACGTGCGTCGAGAAGGGCGGATCGATAAAGACGAAGTCCACGGCGTTTGCCTGGAGCGGGAGCTTGCGCGAGTCGTTGAGCTTGATCTCGGGGCGCTGGGGTTGAAGGTCAAAGCCCAGGCCCTTGCGATCAAGATCGGTGCAGACGTCGAGCGTTGTGCCGCTGCCGCACATGGGGTCGAGCACGGTTTCGCCCGGCGCGGTGTAGCGCATGAGCAGATTCCAGATGACCCACGAGGGCGTCGCGCCGACGTAGTCCTTGGACCCCTGCATGGTGTGCGTGCGATCGCTGCGCGTGCGGGCGGATTTGGAGGTGTGGACCTGCCCATCGCGATCGACCCAGCGGTCGTAGTGCTGGCTGGGGTAATCCCAGAGCGTGGTGACCTGGAGCGTGAGCGGCGGGCGCGGGGGGGCGTTGCTCTCGCTGTCACGCGGCGCGGCGGGGCCGCGGTCGTAGGCGGGGCGGGATGAGCCGGGGCGGCGGAAGGGCGGGCGCGGGGAAGGCATCGCGGAGGGTATTCGCACGTCGGAGCTTTTCGCGGAGCCTGAGCGGCCTTCGCGGACATGTGTTCACGCTGGGATGACGATGATCGCGACGAGCGGGGTGCTCATTCGGCTTCAGGTGCTTCGGGCTCGGCGGCGCGAGTTCGGCGCGGGCGTTGGGCGGGACTCGCGATGTCTTGGAGGTCGATGCCGTTGATCTCGATCGTGTCGCCGGCGATCGAGGTGAGGTCTCGCGTGCGGCGGGCGGTGGATTCGCTGGGCTTGAACACGAGGTCGATGGTCTTTCCGATGGACCTGGCATCGCGGGGCACGACGGCGATGAGATTCTCGTCGCCGAGGAATGGCATCGAGATTGACATCTCGGCCTGGGCGAGCGGGTTGCTGCAGATGCTGCCCAGCCGCGTCAGGGTCTCGCCTTCCTTCAGATAGACATCGAAAGCGAACGGGATGCCCATCGAGCGGAGTTCGGCTCTGTCCAGATCGAGAAAGCTGAGCGAGACGATGGAGTGCGGGCGCTGCCGCTTGGCCCCAAACATGCTGCCGACGACGCCGAGGTCGACTCCGACGGGCTGGACGCTCGCTTCGACGGCCTTCAGCCGCCTGGCGAGGTTCCGCTGCGAAAGCTCGCTCGGCGGTCGAACCGTCACGCGGTCTGAAGTGGGGGCGACAATTTGGACTCGCATGCGACCGGTGCCGACGGCGCGTCCGTCGGCATTGCTGGCACCGGCCATGGCGAAGCCCATTCGCAGGCCGCCGCCGGGCATCCTCAGATCCGTCAAGAGCGAGCTATAACGCACCTGGACCTCCGCCTCGCCGAGCGGCAGATCGGCTGGCACCAGCGCGAGGCCTGCGACGTGCTCGGGCCGTTGACCACCAGCCTGCAATCGCCCGGGCATGATCATGCCGGTGGGCTGGCGATTCATGGCCGCGATGGCGTTCGGGTCGTTGTTCGTGAGGGCCGGGGAGAATCTGGGCGGGCGCGGCAGCGTGCGCCCGGCGATGCTGACCTCATCGACCCAGATCGGCACCACATTCGCGTTCGAGGCGGTGCGATGAGATTCGAGGATGAGGAAGACGGGGATCATGCCGCCCTGCTCGACGACGGCGCGGGTCTCGACGCGAAAGCGCAGGGCGTGCTGCTGATAGCTGGCGAGTTGTTCGGGCGTCATGACGCCGTCGGCCATGGCTCGCTCGATGATCCGCGCCCACTGGTCGGACCAGATGTCGCTCGGGTCGGCCTGAATGGCCAGCGCCGCATCGACCAGAGGGCCGAACGCTGCCGGCAGCACCTGGCTTGTCACCATGCGATCAAAGAGCACGATCGCGATGCGGTCGGCCGCAGGCTTGTTTGACCAGCGGGCCTCGGCGCAGAGGAGCCACGTGGGCTTGTAGACGTTGACGTCGCGACCGAGAGCCGCGGCGACGACGAGCGCGCCGGTGGGCAGGATCGCCGCGAGCAGAAGGAGAACGCCCAGCGCGATGACAGGGACGAGTTTGCGGCGATGGCCGACCTGCACGGCGCCTTGGACAGCCAGATCGCGGCCACACTCGGGGCAGAAGCTGGTGTCCGGTGGCAGACCTGTGAGATCAAAGCCGCACGGCCGGCAAATCGGGGCGCGATCAA
>JAIEQQ010000232.1 GCA_019747615.1 Phycisphaerales bacterium | reverse complement strand
GCGCGGGCAAACGCATCTTCTTCATCGCGTTCACCGGCGTCGCCATCGGCTTCGCGCTCTGGATGTTCCACGCCTGGACACGCCCACGCGACCGCGCGGCTCACATCGCCCTGGCGCTGCTCATCGCCGGCGGCCTGGGCAACCTCTACGACCGCATCGTCTACGCCTGCGTCCGCGACTTCATCCACCCGCTGCCGGGCGTGCAACTGCCCTTCGGCTGGACGCTCATGGGCTCGCGAGATGTCTGGCCCTGGGTCAGCAACGTCGCCGACCTCTTCCTGCTCATCGGCATTGGCGCACTGGCGATCTTCCTGCTCCGGCGCGACCGGGCGCTGCGCAGAGCGGGAGTCGCGGGGTAGTGCTTCGTGCCACCGACCTCGCGTCGAGGTGGGTGCTCCCATGCTCAAAAACGCACATCAGCAAAGCTCAACAGAAGACACTGCGCACGACGACGCCGGGTCGCGACTGCGCCACAGCTATTGCCGTTGACCTCAACAAGCGTCTTCATTTGCTGCTTTGCTGCTTTGCTGCTTTGCTGCTTTGAGCTCTGCTGAAAGCTGAAAGCTGGCGGCTGAAGGCTCCCTCACCCAATGTTCCGAAGCGGCGTCGCCCGCCCGTACTTTGATGCCGGCGCGTTGGGGCGCGTCGGTGCCGCGCTGGCGCCGCCCATGGGGATCGGGCCGGGGGGGGTGGTGTTGGCGGGCTTGTTCGTTTGAGCTTGCGCGTTCGTCTTCGCGGCGTTCTCGACGCCGCGCTCTTGCGAGCCCGCGCCGATCACCGTCGAGAGGTTCGGGCCGTCGGTCATCGCGTCGGCGCGAGTCGTCGGCGTCGGAGGCTGCGGCTGCGCTGCGCCCGCGGGCACTGCAGGGGTCTGCCCGGTGATCCGCTGGCTGCGGAGCGCGTCGATCCGCTGGTCGAGTTTGCCGAGGATCGACTTGACCTGATCAAAGGTCTTTGTTGACGTAGCCATAAGGCGCAACCTCCTTGTCGCTGACCTCTGCTTCATCGGCCACGCCCCGCCCAATCTGATGGCGCGGCTCGCCGTAGCGTGCGACACCCTGTAACCCATGCCGGTTGTAGCGATTGAAACCGCCGCCCTGCCGTAAACCCGCATCCGCGCCGCGCCGCACGCCCCGCGCGACTGAGCATCCCCGCGAGCGTGCGCCCAGCGACACACGTCGCGATAACCCCTCTGCGCGCCATGCGCGAGCACATCTCGGACCTGCCAAGAAAAAGGCACGTCGGCCTGTGAGCCGACGTGCCCGCGAAATGATCATTCAGATCGTGGTCAAAGCTCAGGCCCGACGACGACGGCCGGCAACCAGCCCGCCCAGACCCAGCAGCGCCATGGCGCCGGGGGTGGGGATGAAGCGGTTGTAATCGTTCAGGGTCAGCGTTGCCGGCGGCGTCGACTCGCCGCTGGGGTTCCCGCTGAAGAACGGCGACGGGTGGCCCTCGTTCGAGAGGAAGCTGTTGCCGTTGGTGTACAGCGTGAAGTAATCGATGTAGCTGCCGAGACCGCCACCGATGGCTGACCAGGCGATCGACACTTCACGGAAGTTGTTGCCCGAGCCGCCGGCGCCGCCGAAGAACGGCGCGACGAAGTTGATGCTGCCAGAGTTCGTCAACTGGAACAGCACGGCGCCGAAGTTGCCAAACACCAGCGAATACTGAACCGTGATCGGGTAGTTCAGCGACCCAGCGCCGTAGGGGTTGGTCGCCATGCGGCGGCCGCCGTCGGAGACATCGTTACCGAGGTCCGTGGTGATGGTGCCGCCACCGTTGACGTTGAAGTAGATCGCGAACAGGTTGCCGTCAAGGTTACCACCGGGCTGCCAGCCGATCTGGAGGTTCGTCGCAGACGTGGCCATGTACAGCGTGCTGTTGCCGACGGTGCCGCCGAAGCCGGTCGCGCCGTTGCCAGCGTACGACTGGGTGTTCCCAATGCCGTACTCGTCGGTGCTGAGGATGTTGTCCGCGGCACGGGTGGCCAAGAGGTTCGATTCCGTCCGGGTCGTGACCAAACCGGCTTGGGCCGAAGCGGCCATTCCAGCGATCGCACAAAGGATCATCGCGCTCTTCATTTCTCTCTCTCCATTCATTGGCCGACAGGTACTCGCACGCGCCTGAGACAAAACAGGCCGCGCATCCGGCACCATCGGCACCACCGGACCCCATGAAAGTACCCTCAAACGCTCGCCGGACAACCAAAAGCCTTCGCAAACACGAGGTTTTGTTGATTTCGTCAGACGCCCCTTGACCCCGGCACTGCCAATGGAAAGAAAACGGCCCCCGATCGGGGGCCGTTTGGTCAACATCTTCTCGTCAAACAAGGTCTTCTAGAAGACTTACTTCGGCTTGTTGCCCGAGCCGGGGGCCGTCGCCGGGCGAACATCGCCCAGCGCCGCCGACACGCCCGCCAGATCCTCGCCGCCGGTCGGCACCTGGATCGACGAGCCCTTGAAGTCGTCGCCAATCGGCTGCGCCCGGCCGCCCAGGTGCTTGGCCAGGAACGCCTCGGTCACAGCGTAGAAGCTCATCCGATTCTCCGGGCGAGCGAAGCCGTGGCCTTCATCGGGATAGACCACGTACGTCACCGGGATGCTCTTCTTCTTCATCGCGTCCACGATCTGCTC
Source organism: Phycisphaerales bacterium (assembly GCA_019747615.1). The sequence continues at coordinate 6,478 of JAIEQQ010000232.1, read as the reverse complement.
GGCCTCGGTGAACTTCACGCGCGGGTCGTTGTAGCCCTGGCCGATCAGCAGCGGTCGCTGGATCTTCTCCACAAAGTTCAACGGCGAGCGGCTCTCCAGGAACTTGCGCCCCTCCGGCGTCGCATCATCGCCCACGCGGCTGGTGAACATGCTCTTGATCGGGCCCCAGTACGGCGGGATCGTCGAGAGCAGCGTGTTCAGGTTCGACGGGCCGACAATGTCCACGCCGCAGGCGAAGACATCGGGCGTGAAGGTGAGGCCAACGAGCGTTGCGTACCCGCCGTAGGAACCGCCGTAGATCGCGACCTTGGACTTGTCGGCGATGCCTTCCTTGACCGCCCAGTTCACGGCGTCGATGAGGTCATCGTGCATCTTGCCGGCCCACTCGCGGTTGCCGGCATTGATGAAGCTCTTGCCGAAGCCGGTGGACGAGCGGAAGTTGACCTGGAGGCAGGCGTAGCCGCGGTTGGCGAGCCACTGGGCCTCGGGGTCAAGGCCGAAGGAATCGCGAGCCCAGGGGCCGCCGTGAACGTTGAGGACCAGCGGCACGGGCGAGTCGGGCTTGCCGTCGTTGTTCTTGTCGCTGCCGATGGGCAGCGTGAGATACGAGACCAAGTCAAGCCCGTCGCGGCTCTTGATGACCAGCGGCTTCATCGGCTGAAGGGCCAGCCCCTCCATCGACTGCTTGGCACTGAACGCGAACGTCGCCTTCTTGGCAGCGCGGTCGTAGACGTACGACTTGGCGGGGCCATTGTCCATCGTGTATGCGACTGTCCAGACCTTGTCATCCACCGAGCGCGAGGTGATGTTCACGTCGCCGGGCGCGATCGTGCGCAGATAGGCGAGGTCGGGCTCGATGCTCTTGTCCAGGATCGTCCACTCGTTGCGGAGGTAGTCAAAGGCGACGCCCTGCACGGTGTTCTCGGTGGGGTGCATGAGCACGCCGCCGGCGTCGGCCTTGGCGTTCTCCGCGAGCACGGTCACCTTCTCGGTCGTGAAGTCCTTGGCCACCAGCGAGCCGGTGTTGCGCCCGCGCGAGTCGGTCATGTAGACGATGGTGCCGTCTTTGTTGAAGCCGATGGGGTTGGTCGTGAGCGCGTCTTCCTGAGCGATCGAGAAAAACGGCGCCCAGGTGATCTGATCGGGCTTGCCGCCGGCACCCTTGGCGATCGTGGCCTTGAAGTAGTCGGCCCCGCCCTTGTCGTTCATCTTCATGCCGGCGCGGACGGTGAAGTCGTCATCGACGAGGAAGCCGGCGTACTCATCGTTCTGCAGCATTAGCGTGAGCTTGCCGCTGGAGAGCTCCAGGCGATGCAGATCGTGATACTGCGGGTTGCGGTTGTTCAGGCCGATGAGGATCTCGCCGGGGAAGCGGTGGCTCACGCCCTCGACGCGCGCGGTGGGGCGCAGCGGCTGGCCGGTGGGCAGCATGATGGGCTTGCCATCAGGCCCGATGATGTTCTCAAAGGGCGTGAGCTCGGTGACCTTGCTATCGGCGACGCTGACGCGGAAGAGCGACCAGTTTTCGTCGCCGCCCTTGTCCTGCAGGTAGAGCATGTCGGTGTTGTTGTGGGCCCAGAAGAACTGGCGGATGCCGCGGGCGCTGTCGCTGGTGATCGGCTTGGCGGCCTTGAGGTCGCCCACCGGCGCGACCCAGACGTTGAGCACGCCGGCGACGGGCGCGAGGAAGGCGACGCGCTTGCCGTCGGGCGAGATCGTCAGACGCGTGCGATCGGGGTTTCCGAAGAGCGTTGCACGCGGGATGAGCGGCAACTCACCCGCCTGTGCACCGGGCTTGGCCGGTTGGGCCGAGCCCGCACCAGACGCGCCAGCGCTCAGGCACAGCCCCGCGGCGATCGAAAGCGACAACGCCGGAACCAACGAACGACGGAAACTGGAGATCAACATGAACACGCTCCTGATGGCGACGGGCCCGGCCACGCCCGGGACACCGCCGCCTGATTGTTCACCGGTCAACGGTGCCAGTGGCCAAGATGCGCGGATTGTGAAGACCACGGCAAAAACAAAGCACCCGGCGGGCAAGGGCCGGCCGGGCGCGTCTGTGAATCTGTGTTCGCCTTTCCCCCTCACCCGGTTCCTACCGGGGGAGGTGCCGCGCTTCGCGGCGGAGGGGGCAAGACTGCGACATGTTCGTGATCACAGGAGTCGCCTGAATCTTCGGGCCCCCTCTGGCTCGAAGACTCGCCATCTCCCCCGCTGCGCGGGGGAGAGTGGGATGCATCACTCCTTCGCGCGGCCGAGGTAGCTGCCGTCGGCGGTGCTGATGCGGACGAGTTCACCCTGAGCGATGAAGTCCGGCACGCGGGTCTTCAGGCCGGTCTCCATGACCGCGTCCTTCTGGACGTTGGTCGCAGTGGCCTTCTTGACGCCGGGGGCGGTGTCTTCGACGGTCAACTCCACGGCGGACGGAAGCTCGATGAGGACGGCGCGGCCTTCGTTCAGGACGACGACGGCTTCGGCGTTGGAGCGGAGATAGAGCAGGTCCTCGCCGTAGATGGCCTTGGGGACGTTGATCTGGTCGTAGGTTTCCTTGTCCATGAAGACGGCCTCGTCGCCGTCCTTGTACAGGAACTCCATGGGGCGGCGATCGAGGTCGATGAGCTCGAGGTCATCCGAGGGGTTGAAGCGACGCTCGACAACGCCGCCGCGCTGGATGTCCTTGATTTTCAAGTTGACGAAGGAGCGGAGGTTGCCGGGGTTGCGGAAGTCGTAGCCGGTGATGACACAGAGCTTGCTGTCGATCTTCACGCCCATGCCAATTTTGATATCGATCGCTTTCATGAGGAATCTCGCAGAGAGGACTGGGGAAATCGGGGGAGATGATAGGCAGAGAAGGACGGCAATCGGGGGCAAGAGTCGGCAATCGGGATTCGGCAATCGGCAATCGTGAAGGCAGAAGACAAGGTCGCGAGGGGTCGGTGCCGCGAAGCCTTGCCTTTGGTTTCTCACGGCTGCCGATTCCCGATTGCCGTGCGGTTCACTCAATCACGCCGCTGACCATGCGGACGGTGCGATCGGCCTTGGCCGCCAGTTCCGGATCGTGCGTGACGACGATCATCGTGCGCCCCTCAGCCTTGCGGCGTTCAAGCAGGATGTCGATGATGCCCGCGCCGGTCTTGCGATCGAGGTTCCCCGTCGGCTCATCGGCGAGGATCAGGCGCGGGCCGTTGATGAGGGCGCGGGCGATGGCGACGCGTTGACGCTCGCCGCCGGAGAGTTCGACGGGTCGATGCCGGAGCCGATCACCAAGGCCGAAGCTTCGGAGCAGCTCGGTCGCTCGCTTCTCGACCTCGCTGCGATGTGAGCCGAAGGACCAGCCCCAGCGCGTCATCGCGGCGATCGTGACGTTCTGAAGGACGTTGAGTTCCGGGAGCAGGTGGTAGAACTGAAAGACGAACCCGACGTCGGTGCGCCGGTACTGGTCAAGCTGCGCCGCGTTCATCTCGTTGATCGGGCGGTTGTCAAAGAGCAGCTTGAAGTCGTCAGCATCCGGAGCATCCAGCCCGCCCAGGAGGTGCAGAAGCGTGGACTTGCCCGAGCCACTGGCGCCGAGAATGGCGACGAACTCACCGGGCTGGACCGAGAGGTTGACGCCGCGAAGGACGGGAACCTTGACGAGGCCAAGTTGGTACGTCTTCTTGAGGTTGACGGTCTGGATGAGGGCCATGGGTGTGTCGTGGCGGAGAGGCGAGTGGCGGGTCGTGCGGGGTGGTGGTTGAAGCGTCACTCAAAGCGGAGCGCAGTGACCGGGCGGATGAATGCCGCTCGCATCGCGGGGATGATCGAACCGAGGACGGCGAAGCCGATGCCCGCGCCCGCGACGATCATCGCGTTCGTGGGGTTCACGCGGTCGGGAATCTTCGAGAAGTAGTAGACGCGCGGGTCCCAGACATACAGACCAAGCGAATAGCCGAGCCAATCGTGAATGCTGTTGATGTTGAGCACGACGATGTACGCCAGGCCCAGGCCCATCACGACGCCGACGACGCCGAGGATCGCGCCGTAGGAGATCCACATGCCGGCGATGCCCCCGCGCGAGGCACCGATGGCGCGGAGGATGCCGATGTCCTTGGTCTTCTCGCTGATCATGGCCCAGAAGATCGCCAGGATCAGCGCCGAGCAGACGATGGTGATGAACCAAAAGAGCGAGAGGACCAGCGCCGTTTCCTTCTCGACCGCGTTCACCAGCGTGGACATCTGCATGGCCCAGGTCTTGATGCCGCGCGGGTTGTTGATCTGGAACGCCTGCGGCACGCTGCCCTTGAACTCCGCGGCGAACTCGGTGTAGATGCGCATGGCACTCTCGCGAACCTGATCGGGCGTGAAGCCCTCTTTGGCGCGGAGCACGAGCGTCGAGACGCGGGCCGGGGTCGCGCCGGTCGTCTCGACTGTGCCCAGCGATGAGCCATCGGGCGACACGTTCTCGTAAGGGTTGAACGCGCCGGTGGATGAGGCCTTGACGCCCGGCACGCCGTCCATCAGCATCAGGCGCTGCAGTTCGGCGAGCTGCACGAAGATCGTGCGCCGGTCAATCTCAAAGATGCCCGTGCGGAACTCACCGGCCACCGGCAGCGGCTTGCTCGTCGGCGTCATCAACCGGCCTTGGCTGTCCTGCGGGATGATGTTTAGCACGATCTGGTGGTTGTGGATGTACAACTGAAGGTCTTGCACCGAGCCGTCGGGGCGCGGCTTCGCGAGTCCGACCGGCGTGTAGATCCCCGAGCCGTCGCGCTGCGTCATGCCCGTGAGCTCAATCCCCACGACCGCGGCCGGAACGCGCTCGCCCGTCACGCGATCGGGCTTCGACAGCGAGAGCGAGTTCTCGTAGATCGCCTCCCAATCCTGCTCGTCGGGGTTCAACCGTGGGTCTTTGCGGTCGCGGTCTTTCGGCAGCGCGTCTTTGATCGGTCGCCACCAAAGGGCCTTGTCAAAGTCGACGACGCGCGAATAGCTCTTGCCCTCGATGCCGACGATGCGCACGCCCTCAATCCGATCGTCGGGAAGTTTCACGACGCCGAAGGTGTCGATGATCGGCGCCACCGCGCCGATCGCAGGGTCTGCCTCGAGCTTCTTGATCAGGGCCTCGTAGTGCGGGATGCCCGCGGGCCAGTTGATGGTCGCATCGCCGGCGAAGACGCGACCCGAGGACAGGAGCGTCGTGAGAAACCCGCCCATCACCGACCAGACGACCAGCACCAGGGCGGTGCAAAGCCCGAGCCCGCCGGAGGCGAGCAGCGGCATGATCTTGCTGGTGAGATAGACGCGCGTCAGGAGCAGTTGATACATGTGCGAGGGAGCGTAGGGACGCCGCGAGCCGACAGTCGCGAGCGTGATGAGCGGGAGAGCGGCCAGGGCGAGCCACGCACGGCCAAGGCGGGATACGCTGGCTTCATGCGCATCATGCTGACCAACGACGACGGCATCCACGCGCCCGGGATCGTGGCACTGCACGACGCCTTGTCCCCCGCCAGCGGCGATGTTCCGCCGCTGGGCGAGGTCATCGTCGTCGCGCCGCTGACCGTCCAGAGCGCCACCGGCCATGGCATCACCTTCCGCTCTCCGCTGCTGGCCCACGAAGTCGATGTCAATCCGCGCATGCGCGGCATCGCGGTCGACGGCCGACCGGCTGATTGCGTCAAGCTCGGTCTCTCGTCGCTCTGGCCCGAGCGCTTTGGCATCGGCACGCGACCGGACCTGGTGGTCAGCGGCATGAACATGGGCGCGAACGTGGGCATCAATGTGCTGTACAGCGGTACGGTCGCCGCGGCGCTGGAGGCGGCGTTTCTGGGCGTGCCGTCGATCGCGGTGAGCTTGCATCACAGCACGAGCAAGCCGCGCTATGACATCGCGGCCAAGCACGCGCGACAGGTGATCGACAAGGTGCTGGCCAGCGGCGTGCTGCGGTCGCACGGGTGCGTGAACATCAACATCCCCGTCACCGAGCGCGAGGGGCCGCTGCCGCCGATCCGCGTGTGCCCCATGAACACGCACGGCATCGTTGACGCCTTCGACAAGCGGAAGAACCCGATGGGCGAAACCTACTACTGGTCCAGCGGCACGCCGATGGAGTTTCACGCCACCGAGCCGGGGACCGACGTGGCGACCATGGGCAAGCGCGAGATCAGCGTGACGCCGCTGAAGTACGACCTGACCGACGAGAGCCTGCTTGGCGCGTGGCGCGCCGTGTTTGCCTGAGCGATTGCAAGAGGCGCGACGATGCCCGAGGAGCCGAACAACAACCCGACCAGCGACGGCACGGGCAAGCCGCCTCAACCGCCGGAGTCGGCGGGCGAGCCGGAGGTGTTTGAGCTTGATGCGCCGCCGCCGCTGATGCGCAGCGCGGCTTTGGATTCCGGGCCGGTGCCCGTGTCGGGGCCCGCCGCGATGGAGGCGCTCGCGGCTCAAGCCGAGGCGCACGCCAAGGCGCAAGCGGCCCGCGCCAAGGCCGAGGGACACG
>JAIEQQ010000690.1 GCA_019747615.1 Phycisphaerales bacterium | reverse complement strand
CCTGGCCCGGCACGGGCTTCTTGAGCGCGACGAGGATCGCGCGTTTGACGGCGACGCTGAGGAGCTGGACCTTGTAGCCGTTGTCGCGCATCGGCTTGGCGCCTTCGCCGGCCTTGGCGCACGCCGCGGTGATGGCGGCGTCGTCATCGGGTGAGACGCCCACGAGAGCCGCGGCGACGCTCGGCAACATCCACGGCACCGGTGCCACCGCGCCAGCGCACACCGACGCGGCGCTGATCTTGTCGCCCTCCATCGCCAGCGCGACGCACGCGAAGACCAGCGGCCAATCGAAGCTCTGCTTGTGCTTGATCGAATAGAAGCCGCTGATGGGGCGCGCATCGAACCTGATGTGCGTGATGATCTCGCCCGGCTCGAGATTGTGCTCGCTCGTGATGCCTTTCTCGGGCATGTGGAAGAGCTCGCTGATCTTGAGACTGTCACGCTTGCCGCCGATGAGGTCAACGCGCCCGTTGCAGACCATGAGCGCCGGGGCAAGGTTCGACGGGTGAACGATGTGGCACGGGCCGGGGCCGAAGATCGCGTGGTACGTGTTCTCGCCTTCGACCGCGAAGCACTGCGAGCCGCCCTTTTTCAGGCAGTCAAACTGCTGCTGGCGGTAGTACCAACACCGCGGACGCTGGAGCAAGTTGCCAGCGACCGTGCCGACGTTGCGCACCTGCGGCGTCGCGGCAGAGCCGAGCGATTGCGCAACGACCGGCGACGACCCGAGCACTTGCGGGCTGGCGGCGACATCAGCGAGCAGCGCCGAGGCAGCCACGTGGACGAAACCGTTGTCGCTCGACCACTTTGGCGGCGGTGGAGCGGTCAGCGACCGGTTCACGTCAGCAGAAAAAGCGGCAATCGGCTCACGCTGATCCGCCGGCATCAGCCGCTTGACATCCACCAGCGCATCGGGCGACCACAGCCCTTCCTTCATGTGATCGAGCACATCAAGCCCGCCGGCCTTCAGCACCGGGAGCGAGTACGTCTTGGAGGTGAGCACGCCCGAGGCGTCCGCGTACGACTTCGGCCTAACCAACGTAAAGCGGTTCAAGCGCCACCTCCGGGCTTCAGGTTTTCGGGTTTGCGATTTGGCGGCGGGTTCACGGCGGGCGCACCTCGCTCGTTCTTCGCACCCGAAGCGACGGCGGCGAGAACCTTGTCCGGCGACATCGGCGTGGAACGGACGGGCGCACCGATCGCGTTGAAGACCGCCGCGGCCAGTGCGCCGGCGGTGGGGATCACTGGCGGCTCGCCCAGAGCGCAGACCTTCGTCTGGCCCTTGCTCCAGAGGATCGGCTCGATGTGGGGCATGTCATTGGGGCCGAGGATGCGATACCACTCGAAGTTCGGGTTGACCATCGCGCCGGTGACGCGATCAAGCAGGCGGTTCTCAAACATCGCGTAGCTGAGGCCTTGGATGACGCCGCCGATGATCTGGCTCTCGGCGGTTTTCCGGCACAGAACCTTGCCGCAGGATTGAATGGCGATGACACGCTGGACGCGGATGACGCCGGTCTCGGTATCGACGGTGGCCTTGACGAACTGGACGCCGTTGCTGTGCCCGCGTTCCTCGGCGCGCTTGCGGCCGGCGTTCCGCCCGGTGATCGCGTCGGACGGGAGCAGGGCGCACGCGTCCTTGAAGCTCATGATCGCCTTGGCATCCAGCAGGATTTCGCCGCCATCGATGCGCAGTGAGGCGAGCTCAAGTTTCTTCGTCGAAGCGACGACTGCGAGGAGCTTCTCTCTGGCGTCCTCGGCGGCCATCCGCATCGTCGGCGCCATGATCGGCGAAGTGATGCTGCCGCCAGAGCCGGGGCCGCTGGGAAGGCGGCTGCTGCCGACGCTGCACCGAACGATGCCGACCGGCACGCCGATCGCCTCCGCGGCGACGATCGCCATGATCGTGCGATACCCGGTGCCGATGTCCTGTGCGCCCGTGCGGGCTTCGACGCTGCCATCGCGATGGATGACGACCTCGGCCTCGGCCAGCGAGCCGGCAGAGCCCCAAGACGCGGTGCCGAGCCCATAACCGGTGCGGATGACGCCGGTCTGCGAGCCGGTGAGCTTGCGATCCTCCCAGCCGATGAGCTTGGCACCCAGGCGCATCTGCTCCTGCAGGACGCTGGAGGCCAGCCGCATGCGCAGGTCCAGCGGATCGATCTTTGCGAGGGTTGCGACTTCGTCGAGCATCAACTCCTCGGCGAAGGAGCCCTGCGGATGGCCGGGGGCTCTCATGGCGCGCGGGCCGCCGGCGTTGAAGCCGACGTCTTTGTGGTCTTTGCTGATCTGGCCGAGCTTGTAGCGATTGGAGGGGACGGTGCAGCCGCCGCCGCCGCGGGCGACGCCAACGCCGCCCCAGGTCTGGATCTGGCCGCCGACGATGGTGCCGTCGCGCTGAACGCCGAGGCGCACGAGCGTGCGGCTGCTGGGGCGGTTGCCGGTGTCCAGGTGTTCCTCGCGACGATCGCAGAAGACATAGACCGGCTTGCGGAGCTTCTGCGAAAGCCTCGCGGCGAGCAAGCCCTCTTTGCCCGGCCCGCCGAGCTTCGAGCCGAAGCCGCCGCCGATGTACTCGCACTTGACCTCGAACTGGCTGGCGTCGAGCTTGAGTGCTTCGCCGAGGCCATCGCGGAAGCCGAAGGTGCCTTGGGTTGAAGCCCAGACGGTGGCGGAGTCGCCCTGATGATCGACGACGCAGCCGTGAGTTTCGAGGGACGAGTGCGTCTGGCAGGCGGTCGAGTAGATGGCTTCGAGCTTGAGCTGCGCGCCATCAAGGAGTTTGCTCGTGTCGATGTCGGGCTCGGGCTCTTTGTCGATGTCGTCTTCGATCAATGTCTTGACTTCGCTGCGCTTCCACACCGGGCGGAGCGCTTCCATCGCGCGTTTGAGCGCCAGTGGCGACTCGGCACAGATGTACCCCATGTCGCGCCCGTGGTACAGACCTTCCTTCCGCGAGACATTGACCTCGACGACGCCGGGGAGCTTCTGCACCTCGTCGGCGCTGTGGCTCACCAGTTCCGCCTTGCCCCAGGGGCAGCGGATGAATGACGCGAAGAGGCAGCCGGCGGGGTACTTGTCGCGCCCGTACTTGGCGGCGCCGGTGACCTTGGCGATGCCGTCCAGTCGCGACGTGTCGTCGGCGACGGATTGCCCGGCGTTCATCGGCCGGTTGGTCGTGGGCATCGTGGAGACATCGGTCTTGGTCACGGTCATAGTGGAGTCCTGCGGTTGCCGGAACGGGGCGAGCGGAACACACGAGCATCGCGGCTCAACATCGATCGAGCCGCGGCGATTCAGACCGATGCACTATCGGCGATCGGCTTCTGGCCCGAGGCCTCGAGCACCGCGTTGAAGATGTTGGTGTACGTGCCGCAGCGGCAGATGTTGCCCGACAGCCCGGACTTGATCTGTGACAGCGACGGCTTCGGGTTCTTATCCAGGAGCGCGCGGCAAGCGACCACCAGCCCCGGCGTGCAATAGCCGCATTGCAGCGCGTCGTGCTTCACGAACGCCAACTGCAGCGGGTCAAGCTCATCGCCCTTGGCCAGCCCCTCGACCGTCGTGATCTTCGTCCCCTCGGCATCCAGCGCCAGCATCATGCACGAGGCCACGAGCCTGCCGTCGATGATCACGCTGCACGCACCGCAGCTTGCGCGATCGCAGACTTCCTTCGCGCCCGTCAGGTCGCATTCCATCCGCAGCGCGCTCAGCAATGTCGTTGCTGGGTCCACGCGGAGCTTCATGGGCTTGCCGTTGACCGAGAGCGTCACATCGGTCGCGTCCGGGCCGAGTGTCGGCGTCGCCGGCGCGCCGGCTTCCGGCGGCGCGATCGCGGCTTGGGCGACTTGCGCCAGAGACGCCACGGCGGCCGATGCGCCAGCAGTCTTCAGAAATGAACGTCTCGAAACGCCATCACTCATGGCTCAGCCTCCGGTGCCCCCACCCCCCGAACGCCCGCCCCCCCCCACCCCACCCAACGCCCATCCCATCTCCAGCCAGTATACTGAAACTCTCACGGGCACGCTGCATCAACAGCGTGTTCGTTCGGCCAAACGGCGAACCCGCCGGCGCGCCCACCCCAAACGGGAGACCATCGCTGATGTCCACGATCCTCAGCATCAATGTGTCGCCGATCGTGACGGTTGAGCGCGACGGAAAGACCGTGCGTACCGGCATCTTCAAGAAGCCCGTCCTGATGCCGACGATGATCGGCGAGCTCGGCCTCGCTGGCGACGCACAGGCCGACAAACGCCACCACGGCGGACCCCACATGGCCGTCTACTTCTACCCGGCTCAGCATTACACCGCATTTCGCAAAGAACTCGCCAAAGACCTCCCCTATGGCACCTTCGGCGAGAATCTCACGATCACGGAACTCGACGAAGAGTCGATCCACATCGGCGATGAGCTGGAGATCGGGCGGCCGGGGGGGGCAGGGGGCGACGCGGCGGTGCGGGTGGTGGTGACTTCGCCTCGGATGCCGTGCTCGACGCTGGCGATGGCGATGGAGTCCACGCAGTTTGTGAAGCAGTTCCTGGAATCGGGGAGGCTGGGGTGGTACGGGCGGGTGCTCCACACCGGCGTTGTCCGCACGGGCGATGAGATCCGCGTCGTGCATCGCGACCCGGCGAAAGTGTCCATCCTGTCGATCGCGCGGCTGCGGAAGAATCCGAAGGCGAGCGAGAGCGAGCTGCGAAACGCGGCGAAGGCGGCATCGCTGCATCCGGAGTGGCGCGAGATGATCACGACAAAGCTGGAGGCGCTGGCGCGAGGATGAGCCTTTCGCTGCCGATCCTGTCGCCCGCGCCGCCGCACGCCGGTCCGGTGGATGACCGCGCGATGGCGATCGCACGTGGCGGGCTCGGGGTGGGCGCAGCGTTAGCGACTCGCTCGATCGTGCCCGCGGGTGATTCCTCTGGCCCCGGTCAGCCGAACGCCATGCGCGAGCCCGACGCGCCGCGCCCCGCGCCCGGCCACATCACGACGCTGATCGACTCGCTCGGCCGACCGATTCGCGACCTGCGTGTCTCGATCACCGATCGCTGCAACTTCCGGTGCGTGTATTGCTTGGAGCCGGATGCGAGGTTCATGCCGTCGGCAGAACTGCTCACGCCGGAGGAGTTTGCCCGCGTCGCGCAGATCGCGACGGGCCTGGGCGTCCGCACGCTGCGCATCACCGGCGGCGAGCCAACGGTTCACCCGCAGCTCACACGCATCATCTCGCTCATGGCCGGAGCGGGCGCTCAGGACGTGGCGATGACGACCAACGGCTCTCGCTGCGATGACGCGAGCCTGCGGGCATGGCGCGATGCGGGGCTGCACCGGCTGACGATCAGCTTGGACTCGCTCCAGCCCGGGCGGTTCAGCGCGATCACGCGATCAACGACCGAGCCGCGAGAGGTTGTCGGCGCGATCCGGCGGGCGCTGAACGCGGGGTTTGCGCCGGTGAAGGTGAACGCGGTAATTGTCCGCGGGTTCAACGAGGACGAGGTGCCTGACCTCGCGGCCCTCGCGCACGACTTTGCCATTGACATGCGATTCATCGAGTACATGCCGCTGGATTCCGGTCGCGCGTGGGAGCCGGCCAAGCTCGTGCCGGCCGCTGAAATTCTCGAACGCATCCGCACACGTTTCGATCTGGTCGAGATGGAACGGCTCGACCCGTCATCCACCTCGCGCGACTATGCGTTCGCTGGCGGCGCTCGCGGGTCCATCGGTCTGATCGCCCCGGTCACGCGCCCGTTCTGCGGCGCGTGCTCGCGTCTGCGGATCACCGCCGATGGCAAGGTCCGCCCCTGCCTCTTCTCGCTCTCAGAGTGGGACATCTCGCACATGCTCCGATCAAAAGCCACCGATGGCCAGATCGCCCAGCGGCTGATCGACATCACTTGGACCAAGCAAGCGGGCCACACCATCAGCGATCCGTCGTTCGCGCAGCCGTCGCGTTCGATGTCGGCGATCGGCGGGTGATCGCCGGTACGCCCCGGGCACTCGGGGCCCCGCTGATCGTGCGGAGCTGGCGCGGGGGCCAAGATCGTCGCGGGCGAAGATCGTTCGGATCACCGTCGCGGGGGGGCCGAGAGGTCTACACTCGTGAGGACGCGGGCGCGGGGGCGCATTTGTGGAGATCTGCATGTCGGAGTCGGCCAATCTGCTGAAGCTCTTTCGCGTTGATCAACAAATCCGAGGGCTGCGGTCCAGACTGACCAGCGCCGAGCGGTTCTTGGCCGAGCAACAGAAGCTCATGGCGGCCTTGGACACCAAGCTCGCCACCGCCACGCAACAGCACAAGATCGCCAAGGCCGCCGCGGCTGGCGCCGAGGGCGAGGCGGCCCGCATCGAGGCCCGCATGAACCATCTGCGCGAGCAGATGAATCTGGCCAAGACGAACAAGGAATACTCCGCCTTCCTCACCGAGGTGAACTCGCTGAAGGCGCTGAAGGACGAGCAGGACAAGCTCCAACTCGAGCAGCTTGATCGCGTTGATCAGTTCGCCAAGCAGATGAGCGAACTGGACGTACAGGTCAAGGAACGCCAGGGCGTCGCCTCAAAGGCCAAGGACGAGCGCGACGGCAAAGAAGCCGAGATCAAGGACCGCCTCGGCGAGCTCTCCAAGGAACGCGGCGTCGTCCGCGGGGGCGTTGACGCGGCTCACGCCAAGCGCCTCGAAGACCTGATGGAACGCCTCGGCGAAGACGCCATGGCCATGGTCGAAGAGATCGATCGCCGCAACCACGAGTGGTCGTGCGGCGCCTGCCGCATGGCGGTGCCAGCCCAGGTGCTCAGCATCATCACCCGCGGCGCACTGGTGAACTGCCCGTCCTGCGGCGCATTCCTCTACACCGAGACCGACGTCGCCAGCAAGAAGCTGCCCAAAGACATCGACGACAAGAAGCCCGCCAAGGCCCCCAAGGCCGCAAAGGCCCCCAAGGCCAAGCGCGGCGAAACACTCGAGGCGTGAGGTGACAGCCTTCAGCCGCCAGCTTTCGGCCTTCAGCCAGCAGGCTTCAGCCTTCAGTTGTCGGCTTGCTCTGTTGTGATCGACTTTCGTTCTTCAGCCCGAAGGGCTGCTCGCAAGTAGCCGGGGGTGGGAGCGAGACACGCCCGGATAGCGGACTCATGTCCGTCGCACCCCGACGGGGTGCTCCGCCTGAGACCCTTTCAACCGAGTGTCGTCAACGTCAAGTCGTGATGACCTGAACCGACGCGGGTGTAACGGTCTGATTCCGGTTGCCCAGTGCCTGATGCACAGTGCCCAGTGCCTGATTCAGAGCTGCGCGCCGATGCACCGCGGGATCAGCACGCGGTCGATCAGCGACTCGCCCTTTTCGTCGGTGCCGAAGATCTTCGTCAGCACGCCGTTGAGCTGACGGTTCAGAGTCTGCCGCTCGGGCTCCTTGAGCTGCGAGAGTTGGGCTCGGGCAAAGATCCGCGCGACCTCTTCCTTGATCTCGGCTTGGCGCTGGGCGAGCGTGTTCTCGACCGCCTCGACATTGCGTTGCTTGACCTGCACCACGATCTCGGCGCTCCAGACCCAGAGCGAGCCGCTCATCATGTTCGGGAACTTGCCGTCCTTGTCGGGGATGATCGTGATCTCAACGCTCGACGCCGAATCGTCCTTGACCAGCGCGTGCTCGTCGACCTTTGCGACGGTCTTCTTCGGGCCCAGCATGATGAACGCGCCGGCGGTGATCAGCACCTGCGCAACGACGACCACACCAACGGCGCCGATCATCTTCATCCCGCCCTTCTTGGGCGCGGGCGCTTCGGGCGCCGCTTTCGCATCGGCCTTTGCGTCGGGCTTCTTCTCGTCCTTGGCCATCGGTTTCTCGCCTCACCATTGGATCACCCGCTCGCGCGGCTACGCACGCGAACGCTTGGGGTGAGATCGGCTCGATGGCTTGGAAACTCGCTGCGATGCGGGCGCGTGCGCCACATGCGAGACCGCGGGTGCCCGCGCAGATCGCGCCGGCTCGCGGCCTGACCGGTTATCGGCCCAGGGCCAGCAACTGCTGGACGAGCTGGTCGGTCGTCGTGATCACGCGAGAACTGGCGGAGTAGCCCGTTGACGCCAGGATCATGTTGATGAACTCCTGCGCCAGGTCCACGTTGCTCTGCTCCAGCGCCCCGCCGACGATGCGCCCCGTGCCCAGCGTCGTGGGCGGCGCGACGACCGGCGTGCCCGAGTTTGGCCCGACGGCAAAGAGGTTGGACCCGATATCCACGAGGCCCTCGGGGTTCGAGAACTTCGCGAGCACCACCTGCCCCACGCGCCGCGTTTGGCCGTTGGAGAATGAGCCGGTGATCACACCGTCCTGCCCGACGCTGTAGCTGTTCAGCACGCCGACGGGCGTCCCGTTCTGGAAAGTCGCCGCGAGCGAGGATCGCGTGTCAGCCAGGGCCGTCACCGTTGCGTTCGGCGATTGAAACAGCAGGTCGAAGTTCATCGGTGACGCAGCGCCCGAGCCGGTGCGGTCCAGCGTGACGCTCAGGGGCGAAGGGTTGATGGCGCGCCCCTGCGTGTCAAACGCGATCGAGCCGCTGCCGACGCGCGTATCAATGCCCGCGGCGTCGCCGGACTCAACAAAGTACTGCCATGTCGTGCCAGTGCCACCAGTGCGTGCGGCCAACACCATCGTCAGATCGACGCGAACTTCCGAGCCGAGCGAGTCGTATGCGACGAAGGTGTGTCGCACCGATTCGCCGTCGGCGGTCGATGTTCGCGTGGGGTTGAAGGGCGTCGAGAGGCTGGTGCCGGTCGAGCTGAGCTGACGGATCGCGTTCAAGTCGAGCCGAAGATCGTTCACGCTGCCGATGTTGCCGACGACCGAGATTACGCCCGCCGCGTCGATGGCGGCCCCGGGCGTGAGGCCGTCGGGGTTTGCGCCCGCCGCGGCGTTCAGTCCGAGCGACTGATTGAGGAACGTCAGATAGTCAGCGACCGTTGTCGTCGCGGTGATGTTCAGTCGCGCGACGGGCACCTGCTTGCCGCCCTTCTCCGCGCCGTTGATCTCGATCTGCTGGCCCACGCTGAACAGCGCCTGGCTGCCGACGATGGCGGCGTTG
>JAIEQQ010000526.1 GCA_019747615.1 Phycisphaerales bacterium | reverse complement strand
GGTGCGGGCGCGGATCGCATCGCGATCTCGATCGACAAGGACAACGCCGTCACGATCCGGCGCTGGCCGGCGACGGAGGACGGGCGGCCGGCGAAGGAGAAGAAGTCGCGGGCGAAGACCGCGAGCATCGGTGAGGATCGAGTCGCGATGGTCTTTGACAACGAGCCGCTGGGCAGCGCGGGCATGATCAGCATCAGCGGCCTTGTTGAGCGCGATCAGAAGAACGCGATCACGGGCTTCAGCGGTGCGGGCCAATGGGCCGACGGCACGCAGTTCCGGTGGACGGCGACGAAGGGGACCGAGCCGAAGCCGGATCGGGCCGGTGCCGCGCTGCGTGGCAACTGGGAGATGAAGTCCGTCGGCGGGAACCCGGCGCCGCCCGGCGGCCCTGAGCAGCTGAGCATCGCGATTGCTCGCGACGGGCAGGTGAAGCTCACGATCGTCGGCGGTGCGAAGGATGTGGAGGCGGATGATGATGTCGCCAAGGGCGACCAGGTGTGGTTCAGCGTGAGCCGCGAGAAGCTGGGCGTGGGCACCGGCACGATCAAGGTTGTGGCGAAGGTCGAGGGCGGCGAGCTTGTCGGCACCTGGCAACACGGCGAGGACAAGGCGCTGGAGTTCAAGGCGACGCGTATCGCGGAGACTCCCGCCGCGAGCGATCCGAAGAAGGCCGATGGCGCGCCGGGCGAGCAAAAGAAGCCTGAGGACGCAAAGGCCACAGAGCCGAAGGCCGACGCGAGCAAGGCAGACGCCCGCAAGGATGACGGCGTCAGCGGCACCTGGGCCGGCACATTGATGACGCAGGGGTCGGGCGTGCCGCAGGGCGGCCTGCCGGTGACGACGACAATCACGCTCGATGGGACGCGTGTGACGGGCACTGCGAGCGCGATGATGCAGAGTTCGGCATGTGAGGGGACATTTGATGCAGCGAGCAAGACGCTGACGTTGAATGTGCAGCCCGCGATGGAGGGCGCACCGCCCGCGACGATTGTGCTCAAGCTCGATGGTGAGACTGCCAGCGGCACGGCGACCGCCGGGGCGATGAACGGCGCGTTGACGATGAAGCGAGAGAGCGCGGCGGCACCAAGCGACGCAAAGAAAGACAAGGACAAGGACGACGACAAAGACGAGCCGGCCGATGCGCCGGAGGAGCTGCCGGGGTTGCCGTTTGGGGCGTACGGCGTGAAGCCGGGCGAGAAGCTGCCCACGACGATCCTGATTCACAACGCGACGGTGTGGACCAGCGGGCCCGCGGGCCGACTCGAGAACGCGGGCATCATCATCGTGAGCGGCAAGATCGAGCGCGTCGGCGCGGATGTTGTGCCGCCGGCGGGCCCCGCGCCCGAGGGCTGGTTGATCATCGATGCCAAGGGCAAGCATGTGACGCCCGGCATCATCGATGCGCATTCGCACACGGGTATCAGCCGCGGCGTGAACGAGGGCGGGCAAGCCGTCACTGCGGAGGTCCGAATTCAGGATGTCACCAACCCCGACACCGTCGAGTGGTATCGCCAGCTCGCCGGCGGCGTCACGACCGTGCTCAACCTGCACGGCTCGGCCAACGCGATCGGCGGCCAATCACAGGTCAACAAGAATCGCTGGGGCTGTGTGAATGCCGACGACATGCACATGGCCGAGGCGATCGGCGGCATCAAGTTCGCTCTGGGCGAGAACCCCAAGGGCGGCAACTCGTCCGGCGAGGGCTCGACCTATCCGCAGACGCGCATGGGCGTGGAGATGCAGATCCGCGATCGGTTTGTCGCGGCGAAGGAGTACGCAGCCGCGATTGCGAAGGAGCCGAACTCGCGCACGCGTGATCTCGAACTCGAGGCTCTCGCCGAAGTTCTCGCGGGCAAGCGATTGATCCACTGCCACAGCTACCGGCAGGATGAGATCCTGATGATGGGGCGCATCGCGCAGGAGTTCGGCTTCAAGCTCGGCACGTACACGCACATCCTGGAGGGCTACAAGGTCGCCGACATCGTGCGCGACACGTCTCTCGGGGCCTCGGGTTTCGCGGATTGGTGGGCGTACAAGGTCGAGGTGCAGGACGCGATCCCCGGTGCGTTCCCGATCATGCACGAGCAGGGGGTCGTTGTGAGTTTCAACAGCGACTCGGACGAGATGGCCCGTCGCATGAACCTCGAGGCCGCCAAGGGCGAGAAGTACAGCCTGCGAGCCGATGGTGTTCGCACCGTGGACAGTGTGGAGGCGCTCAAATGGGTCACGATCAACCCCGCCAAGCAACTCATGATCGAGCAGTGGACCGGCAGCCTTGAAGTCGGCAAGCAGGCCGACGTGGTCATCTGGTCCGGAGATCCGCTGAGTGTCTACAGCAAGGCCGAACGCACGTTTGTTGACGGCGTTGAGCGGTTCTCGCTCGAGCGCGATCTGCGCACGCGCCAGTGGATCGGCAAGGAGCGGGCGCGGCTGATCCAGAAGATCCAGCGCGATGGCCCGGTCAAGAAGCCCGCCAAGGACAGCGCGAAGACGACCACCCCGGCGACGGGCACGCCGAAGGCTCCCGGCGATGCGAAGCCGGTTGCGCCCGCGGCACCGACGGATCAGCCGAAGAAGCCGACCAACTGGATGACGCTCGGCGAGCTGGAGGCCGAGCTCGGCGTGTTGGCGGCCAATGGAAACGCGCTGTCGAGTCAGGGGCTTGGCGAGTGGTCGTTTGATGCGGCGCGATCCGGCGCGCCGGCGGGCGGTCAGGGGCGAATGCCGCTGATTGCCCGGATGAATCGCGAAGCGGTGATCGCCCGGCGCGAGCTGTATCTGGACCGGTTGCGGCGAGGGCTGAATCCCGAGAGCAGCCGCCAGGGCGTTTGCGGTTGTGAATAGGTCTCGCGGCGTGCGTGCGCGTGAGCGCGACACGCACGCTCGCGGACCGTTTGTCGATTCGTTTGAAGATCGTCGCGATGGATCTGTCTTGAGGTGAGTTTCGAGTGTTCAGCATTCGGCGCCGCGTGCGCCGTGAGGAAGGCTGTATGAAGACCGCATCAAAGAGCATCGTGGGTCTGACAAGGGCTGGTGCGCTGCGCCGGCGAGTGGGGGCGTCCATCGCGATGATGGCGATGCTCGCCGGGACGATTGTCGTACTTGCCCCCGCGAGCATTGCGGTGGCGCAGGATCTGACGCCGCGGGCGCCGGTGCAGAAGAGCCCGATCGCGCTGGTGGGCGTGGATGTGTATCCGGTGGATGCCGAGCCGATCATCGACGGCTATGTGCTGTTTGATCAGGGCAAGCTGCGGGCCATCGGCAAGCGGGCGGACTTCAAGCCCGGCGCCGGCGTGCAGGTGCGAGACTTTGCAACGGGCGTTGACGCAAAGACGCCGCCGGGCGCGGCGCCCGCTTCGCCAGGGGCGGTGCGGGCGCGGGTCTACCCCGGGCTCATCAGCGCGTACACGCGGATGGGGCTGGAAGAGATCGGCGCGGTGCGGCCGAGCACCGACATGAACGAGGCCGGCGACATCACGCCCGAGGTCGTCGCGGCCAGCACGGTGAACCCGGATTCGTGGTTGATGCCGGTCGCCCGCAGCAACGGCGTGCTGATCTTCGGCGCGTTTCCGACTGGGGGCACGATCGCGGGGCGTGCGAGCGTGATCTCGGCGGACGGTTGGACGACGGAGGATCTGACGGTGAGGCGCGACGCGGGACTGGTGGTGCAGTGGCCGCGCGTGCGAACGGTGCGGGCGTGGTGGATGGATCAGAGCGAGGAAGACCAGCAGCGCCGCACGAAGGAGAGCCTGGATCGGCTGACCGGCCCGACCGGCGCGTTCGCGAGGGCCAAGGCCTATATCGCGGCCAAGGACGCCGACGCCACCGGCGTGCCGACGGACCTGCGCTGGGAGGCGATGCGGTCGATCTTCCCAAGCCCCGCCTCTGCGCCGGGTGGCCCAGGCGCTGGCGCTGCGAGGAGCGAGGCTCAGCGCACCGTCTTCGTCGAGGCGCAGGAGTATGACCAGATCCTGTCGGCCGTCGCGTTTGCGCGTCGCGAGAACCTGAAGCTGACGATCGTCGGCGGGCGCGACGCGGTTCTCGCGTCAGAGCAACTCAAGGCGATCAACGCCAGCGTGATCGTGAACGCGGTGATCAACCTGCCCAGGCGAGAGGACACGCCGTATGACGACATGTTCACGCTGCCCAAGCGACTGAAGGACGCGGGCATCGCGTTCGCGATTGCCAGTGGAGAGGAGACGCCGCACGAGCGGAACCTGCCGTACGCCGCGGGAATGGCGGCGGCGCATGGGCTTGACAGCGCGAGCGCTCTGCGATCGGTGACGCTGAGCGCCGCGGAGATCCTGGGCGTTGCCGATGTGATCGGCTCGATCACCCCGGGCAAGGACGCGACGATCATCATCACGCGGGGCGACCCGCTGGACGTGCGAACCGACGTCGTCGGCGCGTACATCCAGGGGCGCCCGATCGACCTGAGCAACAAGCAGACGATCCTGGCGGAGCGGTATCGCGAGAAGTATCGGCAGGGGAAGTAGCCGCCAGCTTTCAGCCTTCAGCTTTCAGCGAAGAGCCAAGAGCCGGGAAGCGGCGGATCGATGTGCGGCTTGAGAATGTCACCGGCGACGCAGCCCCCGTGATGGGCGACGTCCGAAGCAAGACGGCCAGTGAACGGGAAGCGCGCCGCCTGCTGCTGGCTCTCTTCTGCTGCCTGCTTCCTTCTGGCTGAGGGCTGAAAGCTGGCGGCTAAAGGCTGCCAGCCAGCGGCTCCCCAGCTACTTCAGCTCGCTCGCGCCGCGTTGTTCGCGTTCGCGTCGGGCGGCGTCGCGGAACGCTCGGAACTCGTCGAGGCCGGTGGGCTTGGGGTAGAGCTTGGCGAACTCAGACTGGGCCGCGGCGGCCTCGCTTTCGTTCAGCCCGCGCGGGATGTTCATCTCCAGCATCGTGTCGTACGACCACACGCGATGATCCTCGGCGAGGCGAGAGTAGATCACCAGCGAGTTGGTCAGGCCCGCGCCCTTGAGCACGAACGCGGTGTAGAACCCCGTCAGCTCGCGGAAATCCTGCTGCATCACGCCCATGCGAGCGGCGTTGGTGTCGATGCCCGTCTTCCTCCACTGCTCCTTGGTGAACTCGTGGTGGAAGCGCTCCGCATACGCCATCGACTTTCGATACAGGTCTGTGTCCCCCGCCATCAGCCCGTTCACGAGCGCCGACTGGATCGCGGCGGCGACTTCCTGCACCGCGATGTTCGGGCTGGTGATGCGCTCCTTCAGGTTCTGGATCACGAACTCGTCCAGCGGCATGTTCTTCCACATGGCGTTCCGCAGGTCATAGTCGGTGCCCTTGATGCCGGGCCATGTCAGCAGCTCAACGCGGTACTTCTCGGCTTCGTCGATCTGGTTGCGACGGTAGAGGAAGCTGATGGAGTCGTGCAGGAAGTTCTCGTAGCCGGCGGAGTAGAAGCGGTACGTGCGGCCGCGGATGTCCACGCCTTTGGTGTCGAGAAACTGTTTCTCTTCGCGCTCCATCAGCTCTTTGATCACCTGCCCGTAGGTGGGGATGAAGTAGTCGTTGGGCATGGTGACATAGAGGTCGGGGTTGCTGATGTCGAACATCATCATGCCCGAGCGGAAGAGCTCTTGGAGGGATTGCACGACGAGGCGGTCGGTGTTGATGAAGTCGTTGTTGGCCTCGTTGCCCTTGTTGACGCGGGCGAGGGCTTCTTCGACGCCGCGCGCGGCCCAGTAGAGTGCGTGGGCGGCGGGGTGTCGCCAGTCCATGGGGCCGTACTTCTGGGTGAAGCGGATCATCCGCTCGGGCTCCATGTGATACTCGTCGATCAGCATGCGCTTGCGGAGGTGGTAGATGAGCTCGCGGCGTGAGTCGACGTTCTCTGGCGCGATGAGCAGGGAGACCAGATCGCCGCCGGGCGGGGTGATGTTGAGGTCCTTGTTGGCCTGACGCAGGGCGCTAGCCTGGCGCAGGGCTGAGCGCAACAGCTCGACCTGGTACAGGAACATGCGACGCCCCATCAGCGTGCTGACGTCCATGCCCATCTTGGTCTTGAGCGTCTCGACGATGAGCTTGGCGTTCTTCGCGTTCGGGCGCTCGTAGAGCTCCTCGAGCGACGACGCGGCTCCGGAGATCGGCCCCAGGTACGTTTCGTTGTACGCCTTGATCGCGTCGTCGGTCTTCTGCGTCTGCGGCGTGCGCTCGGGCGGCGTGCCCATCGCGATCGTCCACTCCAGCGCGAACTGACGCTTGTAGAACTGGTTCGCGTCGTCCATCAGCATCTGCACCTTGTGCAGATAGAGCCACGAGAGCTCCTTGTGCAGCAGCAGGTCGCTGGGGTTCTGCGGGATGCCCTCGTCGCGCAGCAGGCGGATGCCCGCGTTCACCCACTGCCACCGCTCCTGCGGCGTGTTGGTCGCGACGCTGATGTTGTACGCAAGATTCCACGCGTGGAACGCCCACACCCGCGGGAAGCGCGGCTGCAAACGCGTGATCGTCCGCGCCAGGTCCACCGCCTCGTGGAACTTCCCCTCTTGCTTCAGCTCGTGCGCCCGCATCCACAGCGCGTTGACAAAGAGCCCGCGGAAAGCGCCCACCGCGATGCCCAGCGCTTCATCGCGAGACATGCCGTCCTCGGCACGATCGGTGTAGACGAGCTGGTGGCGGCCGCTGGAGGCGGCGATGAGCGTGGTGAGCAGGATGCTGATCGCGAGGCAGACGGCGATGATGCCCATGCAGACGACCTGGACCATGCCGCGGGGGCGCGCGCGATGGGCGGTGCGCTGGCTGGGGGGCGGGGGGGTCGGGTTGGGGCGCGAGGTCTGCATGGTGGGCGCTTCGGATCGGCTCATGATGGCCTCGGGTAGGAATCGGGCCTGAGAGATGTACTACTGGCCGGAGTAGATCGCCAGTTCGCGCTGGCGGAAGATTGTCGCCGCGATCGCCCAAAGAACGGCGGAGATCGCCAGGAGCAGCACGGCGGCTTCGCCGGCGCTGGCCCAGGAGATGTACTTGCCCTCGACGACGCTGGCGATCGGGTCGATCCGCGAATAGGCCTGGAAGACCGCGACCACGCCCTCGCTGATTTTGGCGACGATGACGTTGAACCAGATGGTTTCCTGGTTCTGATCGGTGGTTGCGAAGGTGTCCACGGCTTTGGCCAGGAAGCCCGAACTCTCGGCGATCACGAACACGCCGAAGGAGACCAGCGAGGCGACGGAGAACGAGAGGAACGTCGCGGCGGTGACGGCGATCGCGCTGAGGAACACGAGCTTGAACCAGAGCACCAGCGTGGCGCGCAGGAAGTTGGGCGCGAACGTCGTGACCGGGTAGCTGATCTGGAGCCCGTCGCCCACTGCGAAGCTCATGGTCTCGGGGTTGGCGCGACGGTTGATCACGTCGCCGTTGTAGACCTGAATGCGGAGCACGCCGTTGTCGTCGATCTCTCGCGCCAGCAGCGGCATCGTCATCGCCTGGGCCAGGTTCGTCGTCACCACGCGCGGCGGGGAGCTACCGATGATGAACGTCACGCGGTACGTCATGGTCGGCGCGTTATCGCCGGCGTTAATCTTGTACCGCAGGGCCATCGGCAGGTTCAGTTGCTTGGCGGTCTGGAGCCCTTCGAACCGGTACTCCTTGCCCTCGACCTGATCGGCGCGGACCGAGAGGAAGTCGCGCAGCCGCTCGGTCTGCACCTGCTTGATGATCTTCACCGGGTCCGGCTCGGGCAGCTTCGGGTCCGCCTCGCGGGCCTTCTGCTCGCGCAAGAAGATCGCGTTGACCTCGCGACCGATCGCGTCAGCGTCTTCGTCGGGGATGAAGGCGTTGACGGTCTCGCGAGCGGCGAGGACTTGATACTCAAGGACGAAGCGATCCTCGGTGAAGTCGACGTTGTCGTTGGGATCGGCGACGAACGGCGCGATCTCGCCAAAGGCGCGCTGGTGGCGAAGGAACTCGGTGAAGAGGTAGACGCCGGTGGCCGAGACGCCCAGCAGCAGGGCCGCGACGACGCTGACGCCGAGCCACTTGCCCAGCAGGTACTGCCAGGCGCGGACCGGCTTGGTCATCGTCTGCCAGATGACCTTGTCGCGCTGCTCGAAGGTGATCGTCGCCACCGAGAGGAAGAGCACCAGCACCGCCGCGAGCAGGAACGAGCCGCCCATGCCGTACTGCAGGAAGTTCTGCACCTTGTAGCGGAGCGGCACGTTGTCCTGCAGCATGCCCGGCAGCGCGGCGAGGCCGACGATGAGGATGACGATGAAGACCAGCGAGATCTTCATCCGCACCGCTTCGTTGATGACGTTGCGGGCGATGGCGGTGACAGGGTGCGAAGCGCCGAGCAGGAGCGCGGCGCCGCGGACGAGCGTCGAGAAGCTCAGCGTGAGCGCCAGCACGCCGATGAAGAATCGCCCGGTGCTCGCGACGCTCTCGCTTCCGAACTGGAGCATCGGCAGCGCGACCACCGCCGCCAGAGACAGGATGAACAAGTAGGTGAGCCCGAGCCCGATCCACACCGCGGCGAGCGCTACGCCCATGCCGGCGACGATGCCGAGCGTGACACTTCCCGTTGAGAGGCTCTGATTGCGGAGGCCCTCGCTGATCTTGGCGTACGACTGCTCAACACTGCGCTCGCGGGCGTCACGCTCAAGTTCCACACGCCCGGCCTCGCCCTTGACCGAGCCGCTGGCCGCCGCGGTGCCGGCGCCGGGGGCCGCTGCGTCGCTCGATGTCGGGCCCGGGCCGCTCGGGTTCGTTGGTGAGGTGCTGTTCGGATCGACCAACGGCGCCGTCGCGTTGGCCTTGGCCTGTTGCGAGACGCTGTACGCCAGGACGCCGCCGATGCCCGCGAGCGCAATGATGACCGTCGCGACGATCTTGAAGATCATCGACTGCTGCACACGATCAATCTTGGAGAGGCTCTCGGTCCAGGTCATGCGTGGTTCAGAGGGGGAGGCACTAGGGACTGGGCATCGGGCACTGGCGGAAAGGCACTCAGCCGTGTGTTCGGCGCGGGCGATGATTTGAAAGTGGGTTAGGGCTCGCCGCTGTC
>JAIEQQ010000278.1 GCA_019747615.1 Phycisphaerales bacterium | reverse complement strand
GTCCGATCAGGTTTCGAAAGACCAACCCAGGCACGGAAGTCACGATCGTGCGATGGCCGGGGCGTGCGGACGCTCCGCCGCCTCACTCCGGCCCCGGTGGCGAGGGCGATGCGGGCGCGGGCAGCGCCGGCGGTGACGGCAATGACGGCGTCGCGGCGGGCCGGCGTGATTCGCTCGATCGCTGAACCCCCGGCAACTCCGGCACGATCGCGATAAGCACCCGTGCACCGCCTGAGGCACCCCGCGCCGTCAGCATCTCCTCGCCCAGCGATCGCACAGGGCCGTCGTCCGGCCCGCGACGCGCGTTCGTAGCCGTGCCGCTCGCCGGCGATGCGCCGGCGTTTCCGGCGGTCGATGTACTGGTGGCGCCGTCGCGACGGACCTCGCCGAGGCGGGCGATCGGCGCGGCGGCGGCGGCGGTGGCTTCGGTCGCGTTCATCGCGTCGGTGCTGGCTGGCGGCTCTTCAGGCGGACGGTCGATCACTTCTTGCCACGAGCGAGCCGGCGACTCAGGCACGATCAGCACCGCCTCGCCGGGCTTCAGCGTGAGCGTCAGCAGCAGCCCTCTGAACACCTGTCCCTGAAGTGTGACATCGGCCGTGGTCGTGCGTGGTGCCAGCAGGTCGGACGCTGCCTGACGACCCGCGTCGTGCTGCGGCACGAGCTGAACGCGCATGTCGGCCTCGACGCCGCTGTCGCCCGGCACGGGCACCGGCCAGCATCGCGCCAGCAGCCGCAGAGCGCCGGGCGGCACCGCGGCGCGGCTGTTGTTGAGCGCGATCACGCCGCCTTCGGCAAGCTCGGGCCCGCGCGCCGCGATGTTCCAGCGAGAACCTTGTTCCAGCCATTGACGCTGGACCGCCACCGGAGCGCTGCTGACGCGCTGGCCGACGTCGAACGCATCGAGCGAGAAGACGCCGACGCGTGGCGAGAGTTCTGCTTGAACCCGGAGCAACTCGGCGCGATTCACACGAAACACGCGCAGCCCTGCCCGCTTCCATGCGTCGAGATCCGCCGCGGCGGATGCTTGCGTGCCGGTGCCGCCGGGCTGTTCGATCTCCAGCGGGCGCAGCGCGCGGGCGATATCGCCCTCGCGGTCATTGACGATCCAGGAGCGGATCTCGACGCCGACGCGATTGGTGACTGCGGGCTCATCGGGCAGGACACCGGGCGGCGCGCCGGTGGCGGAGGCCGCATTGCCCGAAGCGGTGGGGACCGACGGGTTTGCGGATTCTGGAGCGTCCGGCGTGCTCGAACAGCCGCAGACGCTGAGCGTGAGGAGCGCGAGGGCCAGCGCGGCGCGGGCGGGGGTCGTGTGCGAGCGGGAGAGGTGGAGCGTCGGGCTCGGGCGATCACCGGATGGGCGGGGTCGATGTGGCATGGATTGGCAGAGCGTAACCCTGCCCCAAGCCCCGCGGCCACCCAGGTTCCCACGCTCATGCGGCCATTTGGGGCACAGATTGCTCGCCTCCAGCGGGGGCGCGTGTACTCTGAATCCGGAGTGTTGTGGCCGTGCGCCCGGTGGGTGCGCGGCGTTGGCTATGAACTGGGAGGTTTATCGTGCACAAGTTGTCAATTGTCGCTGGCTTTGGCGTGTCGTTCCTGGCTGCGGGTGCTGCGATGGCGCAGCCGGGCAGCCTTGCGGTGGTTCGTGTGGGTGCCGCGGGCGGCTCGGCCCCGCTGACCAGCGCCGCGGCTCCGGTGTTTATCGATCACTTCGGTGCCACGACGCTCGGCCAGGCTGCTCCGGCGCTGACGTGGGCCTTGCCCACGACCACTTCGGGCACGCAGCGCCGGCTGACGATCTCCGGATCGCAGGTGGCCGAGGGCGGGCTGCAACTGTCCAGCAACGGGCAGTATCTTGTTTTGGGTGGCTACGACGCGAGCGCCGGCACTGCTGCGGGCACCGGCGCGGGCCTGCTCAACAGCGCGGGCACACCTCGTGTCGTCGCGCGGATTGACTCCAGCGGCGCGATCGACACGTCCACGGTTTACGGCAACGGCGAGTTCAGCGGCGGTGCCGGCACGGGCCTGCGCGGCGTCTACTCCGCCGACGGCTCATCGTTCTATGGCGTCGGCAACGGCACCGGCACGCTCCCGGCCACCAGTGGCGGCATCCGTCGCGTCGCGTTTGGCACGGTGACGTCCGCCGGATCGCCCTCGACGCTCATCTCGCCGGGCGCTTCGGGCACCGGCACCGCAAACGTCAGGCGCGCCATCGCGTTCAACGGCCAACTCTTTGCGACCACCAACTCCTCGCCGTTCACCGGCGTGAACAGCGTCGGCACTGGCGTGCCCGTCACCTCGGGCAACTCGCAGACCAACCTCTTTGGCACCGGCGGCAGTTCGTACGACTTCTTCTTCGCCTCGACGACCGTCGCGTACCTCACTGACACGCGCGCTATTGCCAGCGGCGGCGGTCTGCAGCGATGGAACTTCGATGGCAGCGCCTGGACACTGGCCTACACGATCAATCTTGGTCTTGAGGCGACGACGGGGCTGTCGGGTCTCACCGGCATGAACCTGCCCGGCGGCGGGGTCTACCTTGCGGGCGTCAGCGCCGACGGGCGTCGTCTGGTCACGACGACTGACAACCTCAGCAACGTCTCTGCGTCGGTGTCGTTCTCCGTCTTGGCGACGGCGCCGGACAACACGTTCTTCCGTGGCGTGGCCATCCCCGCGCCGGGCGCTGCAGTGGCGATGGTCCTGGGCTCGCTCGTCGCGTCGCGGCGTCGTCGCGTGGTGTAAGGCAACGGAGCGCGGCCGGCGGTTGGTGGGCGGACGGGTCCGCGAGGTCGAATCGCGTTCTCGTGGCGTGCGAATACGCTTCTGAATCACGCTGTTCAGGAGCCCCGCCATGTCCGAGAACCTCGTCACCAGCCTCCCCCGGTTCAGCACCGCCTCGGCTTCGATGAGCGAGTCTTGCTCATCACATCACCCCGCCCGCTTATCGGGTGGGGTGATTTCTGCGCGCCCGACGCGCACCGTGGTGTTGGTCTTGGCGATGATCTCTTTCGCGGGCGTCGCGATGGCGCGCCAGCCAGCCCCGCCAGTGCCCACGCCCGCGCCCGCCCCGGCCCCCAACACCGCTCCGGCGGCTCCGATTCCGACTGAAACGCCCGCGCCGGTCGTGCCCGCGCCGGCGCGACCGGGGGTGAAGAAGGAGCAGCCGAGTGCCGCGGGGATGGTCGGGCGTGATCAGACGATCACGGACTTGCAAGAAGCCCACGCGGTTGCGACATCTGTCATTGCCCAGAGCGAGCGATTTGCCAAGCAGGCCGACGACGAGGGTCAAGGTCAGGTGGCGTCGCTGTTCCGGGCCGTGAAGAGATCGAGCGAGGTCCGCCAGCGGACGCTCGCGGCGGTGCTGCAGAAGCTCAACGCAACGGAGAAGAAGGCCGACGCGGCGCCGGCAAGCCAGGCCAAGACCGCCGACAACATCAAGGTGCTGATTCAGACGATCGACCAGGAGAAGGACAAGCAGATCCCGCTGTACGTTTCGCGGGTAAAGACCGAGATGAATCGCGACGTGATGCAGGCGCTGCGCTACACGCGCGATGCCCTGCGCGAGCAGAGCGCGCTGTTGGGTGAGGCGCGCGACAACCCGGGTCAGTTCAAGGCCGGCGCGAAGGAGTATTACGTGTCGCGGACCTGCGGCTTCATGGTTGACAAGCTCGACTTTAAGAAGTGCCCGGTGTGCCTCGCCGCTCGCGACGATTTCGAACTCATCAAGTGATACTGAGCGTGCCGCCGGCGCGCCCGCAGCGCAGTCGACACGGTCGATGGCGTTGCCTTGGGTGTTTCCCCGCCATTGCAGGAATCGTTCCCGCGCGCCGGGAACCGATCGTCGTTCAGACGCGAAGCTGGCCGAGCGACGTTCGTCGCGATTCCGCAGTTCTTGCGGAAGTTCAATGTTGGCGCGAACCTGAATCTCCATTTGGTGCCTCTACTGGAATTCCCAGCCGGGATGAAGTTTCCCGCGCATCTTCGAGGGATGTCGTTTCGCTGGCTCGTGGGCCCGCGCTTCGGCCCAGCGCACGCCTAAGGGCCAGGAGATTGCAATGCTCGGCTCAGCTCTTCATCAGCGGTCCACCATGACGACCCACACGCCGAATGACACGCCGCGCCCCGTCGATGAGCGGTCGCCCTCGGACAGCTCGTTGCTCAGCGGCAACGCGGCCCTCACCGCCGTCACCACGCTCTACCTCGTCAATCCCAGCGGCGGCGAGCGCCGTCGGCTGGCGTCGGTTCTCGAGACTCACGGCGGCGCGATCCGCGAGTTCACCAGCGCCGGAGACATGCTCGCGCACGTGGGCTCCGGGGCCACCGGTTGCCTTATCTGCGATGCCGATCTTGGCGGCTCCAGTGGGCTGCACCTGATGGCGCAGCTTCATGCCACCGGCATCATCATGCCCACGGTCATGCTGATTTCTCCCGGCGATGTTCACGGTGCCGTCGCAGCGATGAAGGCCGGAGTTGGCGAGGTCGTGATGAAGCCCGCCGATCCGGGCGAACTGCTGCACGCGGTGCGGAGTGTGATCGAGCGCTCGCGGACGGGCGTCTCACAGCGGGAATCGGTCGGCGAACTGCTGCGGTTGCAGTCGAAGCTGACGTCGCGAGAGTTGATGGTCATGCGGCTGATCTGTCGAGGCAGCTCGAACAAGCAGGCGGCGTCGGAGATGCAACTGGCGGTGAAGACGATCGAGATCCACCGGGCCAATGTGATGCGCAAGATGGGGTGCAAGAGCTTCGCGCAGCTCGTTCGGCAGGCCGTGATGCTTGAGAACACGCCGACGCCGCTGAATCACCCGATCGTTGTCGGCGGGCGTCGTTAAGGCGACGGTTCGAACGCGACTTTGTCCAAAGCGCTGAGATCAACGCCGACGAGGTTCGCTTTCCGAAGCTCGATGAGACGGCGGCGGAGCTCGATCGCATCTGGCGCGACGACGTTCAGGTGGCCGACCTTGCGCCCAGCGCGCGACTTCTTGGCGTAGTCGTGAACACGCAGGAACGGGATCGCGCAGCTCGCGCCCGCCTCGGGCATCTGCGCGATGACATTCACCATCGCGCTGTGCCCGGTGCATGCGCAGTCGCCCAGTGGCAGGCCGACGACGGCGCGCAGGTGGTTCTCAAACTGGCTCGTCGCGGCCCCGTCGATCGTCCAGTGCCCGCTGTTGTGAACGCGCGGGGCGATTTCGTTGGCGATGAGCGAGGCACCGACGCCGCCGGTGGTGTCGGCGGATTCGAACAGCTCGAGTGCCATCACGCCGACATAGTCCAGCTCGCTCATCAGCCGCTGCACGAGCGACTCAGCGTGGGACTGAAGCTCCGGCGAGACGCGCGGCGCCGGCGCGATTGAGAGGCGCAGGATGCCCGAGGCGTGGTGGTTCTCGGTGAGCGTGTAGCACCGCACCTGTCCCCCCGCCCCCTGGCTGGATCGCACGCCGAGGATCGAGAGCTCGCGAGAGAACGTGATGAACTGCTCGTAGATGAGCGCGGCGTCTGACGCCGGCGCGTTGAGCGAGGCCCAGGCTTCATCCAACTGCGACGCCGACTTGATGACGCACTGGCCCTTGCCGTCGTAGCCGAGGCGGCGCGTCTTCAGAACGCCCGGTGTACCGATGGAACTGATGGCAGCTCGCAGGTCCGCGATCGAATCCACCGGAGCAAAGCGCGGCGTCGGGATTCCGAGCCGCTGGAAGAGCGTCTTTTCGCTCAGTCGGTCTTGGGCGACGCTGAGGGCGGTGGATGATGGACGCATCGGCACGCCGAGGGCCGCGATGGACTCGGCCAGCGAGGCGGGCACGTTCTCGAACTCGAGCGTGCATGAATCAAGGTTGCGGACGAAGTTGCTCAGGGCGTGAGCGTCATCGAACGATGAGTGAATGGTCGGTGCGATCTCGGTCGTGCCGGCGTCGGGCGATGGTTCCCAGACGCGGAAGCGCAGGCCGAGGCGCGTGCCGGCGAGCACGAGCATTCGGGCCAGTTGCCCGCCGCCGAGGATGCCGACGATCATCGGCGCGGCTCCGCTGGCTGCAATCCTTCGCTGTCATGGCTCCGAGGAGTGGGCGGTGGCACGACGCTGTCGAGGGCTTGCTGCGTCTGTGCGCGTCGGAAGGCTTCGAGGGCTTCGAGAATGTGCGGGTGCTTGCCGACGAGAATCGAAGCGGCCAGGAGAGCGGCGTTGATCGCGCCGGCGCGCCCGATGGCTAGCGTGCCGACGGGAACCCCGGCGGGCATCTGGACGATCGAGAGCAGGCTGTCGACACCCTGCAGGGCTTTGGATTCGACGGGCACGCCGAGGATCGGCAAGGAGGTCTTGCTGGCGCACATGCCCGGCAGGTGGGCGGCGCCACCGGCTCCGGCGATGATGACTTCGATGCCTCGCGCGCGAGCGGTGGCGGCGTACTCAAAGAGGAGATCCGGCGTGCGATGGGCGGAGACGACGCGTGTTTCGTGGGCGATTGACAGCCGCTCGAGCGTTGCGGCGCTGTGTTGCATCGTCTCCCAATCAGACGAGGAACCCATGATGACGCCGACGAGCGGGGACATGATCGGAGTGTAGCGAACGCAGCCGCGCCCGGTTCGCGCTGACCGTTCGCGATGTCGGTTCGGCCCGCGCGGGCGAGACCGACGCGTGGTCACTCGGCGATCGGCGCCCAGGCGCGCCCCGCCAGTTCGCGAAGACGCGCGATCGCGGCGGCGATGAGTCGCCCCTCGCGAACGGCATCGCGGCTTGACGCGGTCCCTAGAAACGCAGTGACGGTGATCGACTCGGGCGGCAATGCGGCGGCACCCGCGCTGCGGGCATCGGCAGAGGATGAGCCTGGGGTGGAAGAGCCGGCGGCGACAGGACGCTCGAAGCGGAGCGTGCCCTGATCATCCACGATGCTCCGGAGGGTGAAGACGACGGTCTGTGGATTGGGCCGCTCGGTGGTGAGAATCGCACACTCGCCGGCGGTGAGGGCGTGAAACGCGGCGGGCTCAACGTCGTCCCAGTCGGCGAGAATCGTGGAGGGATTCGGCGCCATGGGGGGCCGGACGAGACCGCAGCCGGAAAGAGTGAATGCTATCGCAATCGATGCAATTGTCAGCACAATCGCAGAATATCGACTCGTTATCACGGGTGTGTTGAGCATTGTGTTTGTTTGCCAAAGTGCGATCGGCGCGGCGGTCTTGAATTGATGGAACTGCGGGCTGAACCTGACGGCGGTAGAGATCGTGTTGCCTGGCTGGGGTCAGGGCCGCAGAGGTGATAGCATCCGGGGTGTGGTCGGGGGTGCGGGGTTCGGTGAAGTCGCGGCGGACTGGGTTGGCGTAGGCCGGCCCCGCAGAGGCGATGCAGGGAGTAGCAGACGCGTGGACGTGTTCATACAAGTGCCTCGTGGGGCCGAGCCGGTGAGCATCTTTGGCCCCGCGGATCGTAACGTAAAGATGATGCGCGAGGCGCTGGGCGTGCGCATTTCCATGCGGGAGGGCAAGATCAAGCTCAGTGGCGAGTCGCCGGAGCTGGGGATTGCTCGGCGCGTGCTGGAGCAACTGACCAAAGCCGCGGCGTCGGGGGATCAGCGGTTCGGCGAGCGGCGCGAGGTGATGGCGCTGATCGCGCAGGCGTCTGCGGAGGCGAGCGACGACGGGGTGCAGACCTCGCAGCTCGCTCGCGATGGTTGGGAAGTGGGAGATCCCAGTGCGCCGGCGTGGGGTGCGCAGCTGAATGTGTACGTCGGCGGTAAGCCTGTCAAGGCCCAGACCGTCAATCAACAGTTGTACCTTGATGCGATTCGTGATCACGATGTCGTGTTCGGCATCGGCCCCGCCGGCACCGGCAAGACGTATCTGGCGGTCGCGGCGGCGGTGCATCTGCTGAAAATGGGGCGGTGCCGCAAGGTGATCCTGGCGCGGCCGGCGGTCGAGGCGGGCGAGAAGCTCGGGTTCCTGCCCGGTGACCTGCAACAGAAGGTGAATCCGTACCTGCGGCCACTGCTCGATGCGCTGCACGAGATGATGGACTTCAACACGATCCGGCGGTTCATGGAGACCGACGTGGTGGAGATTGTGCCGCTGGCGTACATGCGCGGGCGGACGCTGAACCGGGCGGTGATCATCCTTGATGAAGCGCAGAACACGACGCGCGGGCAGATGCGCATGTTCCTGACGCGCATGGGCCATGGGTCCAAGATCATCGTGACCGGCGATGTCACGCAGGTGGACCTGGAAGACCCGACGCAGAGCGGACTGATCGACGCGGTGCGGACGCTGAAGCGGGTGCCGGGCCTCGCGTTCTCGGGCCTTGACCAGGCGGACATTGTTCGGCATCCGATGGTGCAGCGGATCGTTGATGCGTACGAAAAGACCGATAAGCCCAAGACGGGGACAAGACGGGGCAGCGGCGGGTCGATGCAAGGTGAGCCGGGGGCGTGAGGCTCTCGGACGTGACGACGGCGCGCGGCGTGGGCCGCGTGCGATAGCGAGTTTGACAGCCTGAACAGCGGGCACCATGACACGGGCGGCAAGCGGCAATCTGGGCACTCGAGACCGGGCGGACGGGCAGGGTGTCGGTGCGCGCCGGCGCGATGCTCTGCGTGAGGCCGGCGAGAGGTGGCTCGTGAACTCGCCGGAGCGCGGCTGGACGGTGCTGATCGCGGCGCTCATGGCGCTGCTGATCGCCGGCACGCTGGTGTTCATGCAGCGGCAGATCCTGCTGGCGCCCGGGCAGGTGATGAGCGAGGCGCGGGCGGCGCGTGTCGAGCTTCGATTGAACGATGAGCAGGCCACGGCGCGGGCTCGCGAGAGCGCTCGCGAGCGTGCTGCCCGCGTGTACGCGCCGGATGAGAAAGTAGTGTCGGGGGTCCTGGCGTCGTTGCTTGAGCTGCCGTCGGCGGCGCGGTCGAGCGACACGGTGGAGTCTCTGCCGTCGTCGGTGTCGCGGGACTTCTCACTGACTCCAGAAGAGCTCAACGCGCTGCGACAGGTGCCGTTGTCCGGCCCCGGTGCGGCGCGCTGGGCGGAGA
>JAIEQQ010000671.1 GCA_019747615.1 Phycisphaerales bacterium | reverse complement strand
GATGAGACGCCGCTGGCCTCGCGTGTCTGGCGGATGGCGCGTTCGACGGCGCCGCGATCGACGCCGCTGAGGCTCAGGAGCTCTTTGGCGGAGCCCTGCCCCCCACTCTCGATAAGGCCCAGGAGCAGATGCTCGCTGCTGACGTATGCGTCAGAGAGCTTCTTGCTCGCACCCTCGGCGACGGTCATGACCGCCATGAGTGATCGCGAGGGCAGGGCGGTTGCGCCTTGCACGGTCGGCAGGCGACCGAGCTCGCTCTGCACAAACGTCGCGGCCCGCCCGGCGTCGGCACCGGCCTTGGCGAGCAGACTCCAGGTCGGCCCGGACTTATCGGCCAAGAGCGAACCCAGGAGATGCAAGGGGGTGATCTCGGCGTGCTGGCGCGTGCCCGCGTCGGCTTGGGCGTCGGCGAGTGCTTGCTGAGCGGTGGTGGTGAATCGGTCTGGTCGCATGATGAGGAGCCCTCCGCCGGAGCATGGGGCAAGCGGCGCGCCAACAAACAAATCGGGGCTTTGGGCGGGATTTGTCGGGCGTGGCGGGGGTGTGCCGCCTTGGTGAGGCGCGATCGAGGACCGATCGACGACCCTTTGGCAGTTGCTGTGGATCGTTGGGCGATAGGGCTGCCGCTCTGGCAGTGTGGCGTGCCGATCGCGGTCAGAGCGTCCGCACGCCGCGCGGTTTGGGTCTGGCCCGCGGCTTGCGTTCTACCCTGCACTATGGATCAGGAACCGAGCCCGATGAAGTTTCCACCTCGCAAGGCCCCCAAGACCGGTGAGGTGGTGTCGGCCGGCCTGCAACGGCGTGGCCCAGACGACGACGCGGACATGCCGAACCCGGCCGACGTGCAGCGGCTGAATGACAACGTGACCAAGCGGTGCTCGAGCTGCAAGAAAGAGATCTACGACGACGCCGAGGTGTGTTATCACTGTGGCGATGCGGTGGTGTCGGGCTCGGCGCGCGGGCCGCGGCCTTGGGTGGTGGTGGTGATCGTGGTGGTGATCGCGGCGTTCCTGTTCTCGTTCATCGGGCGGCTGTTCTGAACAGGGTTGGCGGGCGTGGCCGGGCGGGTTGTGCGCTGGCGTTCTGCCTGCTATCGTCGTCGTCCTTGAAGATGCATATTGGGTCAACCCGAGCGGCGATGGTGATGACCACATCCGGGCGCCTGTGCGCCGCGCTGTTGGCGGTGGCCGCGGGCACGTCGCTGGCTCTGGCCCAGCCGACGCCGGCGATGACGCCGCCGGCAGCGGAACCCGCTGCGCCCACGACGCCGCGCCCGCCGTCGCCGATCCCCGCGGGCGAGGGCCCGGCGGTGACGAAGGTCTCCAAGGCGCTGTCGGGGTACGAGAATCGACTGATTCGCTCGGTCGAACTGCGGGGCCTGCGGGCCGTGGCGCCGCAACTGGTGTTGAACCAGGTGCGATCGGTCGAGGGCTCGCCCCTGAGCGAGGCGGCGGTGCGGGCCGATGTTGCTCGCCTGAATCGACTGGGGCGCTTCAACCAGATCGAGGCCCTGGCCACGCTCTTTGACGACGGCACGGTGGGCCTGGTGTACGAGTTCATCGAGACGCCGATCGTCCGGGCGGCGCGAGCGGTGGGCAATCGCCAGATCAGCGACGAAGACCTGGCCACCGAGATCGACCTGCTGGCCGGCACGCCGATCGACCGCTTCCAGATCGACCGCCTCGTGCGCCGCATCAAAGACCTGTACCGCAAGCGCGGCTATTACCAGGCCGATGTCACCGTGGACGAGGCGGAACTGAGCGAGCGCGGCAACCTGATCTTCCAGATTCGCGAGGGCGAGCGGCTGAAGGTGACCGACATCCGCTTTGATGGCAACGGCTCGTTTGACGCCAGCCAGCTCCGCCCGCAGATCAAGACCGAGACCTGGGGCATCTTCAGCAGCGGCGCGCTCGATGATTCGGTGATCGATCAGGACGTCGCGGCGATCATCCAGTTCTACAAGGATCGCGGGCATCTGGATGTCCGCGTTGATCGCACGATCCGCCCCTCGCCCAACGGGCAGGAGGCCATCCTCACGTTCATCATCAGCGAGGGACAGGTTTATACGCTGCGCAGCGTGCGCGTGGCGCTTGCGCAGCCGGGCACGCGCGATGTGCCCAGCGACCTGAGCCCGCGTGTCTACTCGCGCGAGCAGATCGCCGGGCTCATGACGATCAAGGCCGGCGATGTCTACAGCCTCGATCGCATCCGCAAGAGCATCGAGACGGTGCAGGATGCCTACGGCAAGCTCGGCTACGTCGATTCGACCGTCGCCCGCGAAGAGATCCGCGATGTCAACCGGCCCGAGGTGGACATCCTGCTGATCATCAGCGAGGGTGAGCCCTCGCTCACGGGTCTGGTCACCGTGCGCGGCAACGAGCTGACGCAGCAGAAGGTCATCCGGCGGCAGGTCAAGCTCCTGCCCGATCGGCCGCTGGACACCACGTTTATCAAGCGGACGAAAGAGTCGCTGGACGAGACACAGCTCTTTGAGCAGCAGAGCGTGAAGCTCACGATCCAGCCGCCGGACCCGTCGAACCCCGCGCACCGGGACCTGCTGGTGGAGATTAAAGAAACCAACACCGGGCGGCTGGGCTTCGGGGCGGCGGTGAATACGGACCTGGGCCTGATCGGCACGATCGACTTCGCGCAGCGGAACTTCGACATCTCGGACACGCCCGACAGCATGGGCGAGCTGCTGACCGGGCGGGCGTTTCGCGGCGCGGGCCAGTCGTTTGCGATCCAGCTTCAGCCGGGTACGAACTTTCAGAACTACTCGATTTCGCTGGGTGAGCCGAATCTGTTTGAGACCGACTACGCCGCGAACGTTGGCACGGGATTCCGTCGCTGGGATTATGACGAGTACACCGAGACGCGGATCAGCCTCTCGGGCACGATCGGGCGGCGCTTCGGCGAGCGCTGGGCCGGCGGCATCTCCGGGCGTGTCGAGCAGGTCACGCTCGGCAACTTCCAATCTGGTACGACCGTCGATCTGCGGAATGTTGAGGGCTCCAACTTTCTTGCCGGTGTCAGCGCGCGAATCGCACGCACCGCGACTGACAGCAACATCCGCCCGACGCGCGGCACCAAGTTCGATGCCAGCATCGAGCGTGTTGGCGGGGATTTCAGCTTCTGGAAGATGGCGGCGAACTTCGGCGCGTATCTGCCGCTGTACGAGGACTTCTCGGGGCGCACCACGGTGCTGACGTTCCGCTCCTCGGTCGGCCTCATCCCCGAGGATCAGGACGACGTGCCGTTGTTCGAGCGGTTCTACAGCGGCGGTACTGCGTTCCGTGGCTTCTCGTTCCGCGGGATCTCGCCCCGGGGCATCATCGCCGGCACCAACCCGCCGGTCGTCGGCGCTGACCCGGTCGGCGGAACGTGGTCGCTTTTCAACGGGCTTCAGGTTGAGCAGCCGGTGTGGCGCGATGTCATCTCCGTGGTCGGGTTCATCGATTCGGGCACGGTCAACGCCTCGCGCTTCAACGTCAGCCAGTATCGCGTCGCGGTTGGTGCCGGCTTTCGGCTCTACCTGCCCATGCTCGGGCCCAACCCGCTGGCGTTCGACTTCGCGGTGCCGCTGCGTCGCGAAGAGTTCGACGAGAAGCGGATCTTCTCGTTCACGCTCGATGTGCCGTTCTGAGGCGGGGCGGGCTGTGCTGTTTTCCCGCGCGGTGCGACTTTCGCGCGAGCAGGTGCTAACAATGAAGTCACGATTCTCGCCCGCGCTCAGGCGTTGTTTGCGCCCGGGAACGGACCAACGGCAGATTTACCGCCCCACCGGGGCCAGGAGCTCAACATGATGTCCAAGCTGATGAACCGGAGCATGATCGCGGCGGCGCTGTTGATCGGCGGCGCTGGGCTGCTGATGGTCGGCCAGGCTACTGCCCGCAACAACGCCGCGATGTTCGCGCCGCCGGCGCCCGTCATTGCCCTGGTCGATCTGCCCAAGGTCTTTGAGGCCCTGGACGAGCGCAAGGTGCGCGAGCAGGAGCTGATGGACAACGCGAACGCCAAGCAGGCGGAGCTGACGGCCTTGGGCAAGGAGCTCGAGGAGGAGAGCACCAAGGCCAAGATGATCGGCAACGTGAACCAGCAGCAAGCCGCGGTGATCAAGCTGCTGGAGAAGCAGGCCATGGCCAACGCCAAGCGCAGCGCGTACGACGCGCTGCTGGATCAGCAGCGGGCCGAGATCTTCAAGGCGCTGTACATGAAGGTGGCCGACACCTCCAAGAAGCTGGCCGAGATGCAGGGCTACACCATGGTGATGGCTGATGATCAG
Organism: Phycisphaerales bacterium; assembly: GCA_019747615.1. Next base: position 4,715 of record JAIEQQ010000671.1, on the reverse strand, counting down.
GGCTTGAACATCCCCTCGGGCGCTTCGACCGATGCGGTTCGCAGCGTGCTGGGCTCGCGCCGGATTCTGTATGCCGCCAAGAGCCACGACATCACCCAGGACATCATCAACCAGCTCAACATCGAGTTCAAGAACGGCAAGCCCTGAGCGGGCTTTGGCGAAGAGGCGTGCCTGTGAACCCACCGTCGCCCGCACAGGGCGAGGCCGGGTTGTGGGATCCACACTGGTGATGACAAGCGGCGACATTGCGAAGCTCCTCAACGCGCCGATCGACGGGCGCGATGACCTGCGCATCGAGCGGGTGGACTCCTTTGATAGTGCCGACGCCAGCGCCATCACGTTCATCCGCTCGGAGAAGTTCGCCCATCGATGGGCCGAGTGCGGCGCAGCGGCGGCGCTGATCGCTCGCGGCGTCAAGACCGTTGGCCACGACCCGGCCACTCGGGCGATCATCGAAGTGGATGACGCCGATGTCGCGCTGACAAAGGTGCTGACCGCCCTGAGCCCCGACGAGCCCGCCAAGGCGCCGGGCATTCATCCCAGCGCCGTCATCGGGCCGGGGGCGAAGATCGACGCGGGGGCGTTCATCGGCCCGTTCTGCTCGATCGGCGCGGGCGCGAGCGTTGGCAACGGGAGCGTGCTGATCTCGCATGTGAGCCTCGGCGATCACGTCAGCATCGGGAGCAACACGACGCTCCACCCGCAGGTGACGATCTACGCCCGCTGTCGCATTGGCAACTCGGTGATCCTGCACGCGGGGGTTTCGATCGGTGCCGATGGATTCGGTTATCGACCTGACCCGGCCCAAGGCCTCGTCAAGCTCCCGCACAAGGGCATCGTCGAGATTCACGATCATGTCGAGATCGGCGCCGGCTCGTGTGTTGACCGCGCTCGCTTTGGCGCGACGGTGATCGGCATGGGCACCAAGATCGATAATCTTGTGCAGATCGGGCACAACTGCCGCGTGGGCAAGTTCACGGTGATTTGCGGATGCACGGGCATCGCCGGGAGTGTCACGATCGGCGATGGTGTGCAGATCGCCGGCAACTGCGGCATCGGCGACAATCTCACCATCGGCAACGGCGCGAAGATCGCCGGCAACGCCGCCCTGATGCACGATGTGCCCGAGGGCCAGTCCTTTGCCGGCTATCCGGCGATGCCGGGGCGCGACTACATGCGCATGCTGTGGACGATGAAAAAGGCGGCGGGGCTTCGCTAACGCTTGATCTCGGACGCCGGGCTGCGAACATCCAGACCCCCTTGGCCACGCACCTGCCATGTCGCACGTTGAACGCACCCGTCGAGTTGACCGGGCGCGGCTTGTTCACGGGCGTGCCGGTGGGCATGCGAGTGTTGCCGCGCGACGCGGCCGGGATTGTGTTTCGGCTGGTTTCCGGCGCGCAGGGGCCGATTGAAGCACCCGCATTGACGCACTACACGCGCCCGATCCCGGGCCAGCACTACACGCAGCTTGTCGCGGCGGCGCGCGATCTGAGCGGCACGGTCGGTGGCGAGCCGCCGGCCGTCGCGATGACCATCGAGCATGTCGTCGCGGCCTTGGCGGGCCTTGGAATCAGCAACGCAACGGTCGAGCTCGACCAGGTCGAGGTGCCGATGATGGACGGCTCGGCGCGCCCTCTGGTCGAAGCGATCCTTGGCGCGGGCGTGCGAGAGCTCACGGGTCAATCGCGCGAGGCTCTCGTGGTGGACCGGACCATCCGCGTCGGCGATGCGGACGCGTGGATCGAAGCGAGCCCGACGGACGCGCCGGCGGAGCTCCAGCCGCTGACGGACTTTGAGTATCGCCTGGACTACGGGCCCGGTGCACCGATCCGGCCATCGATGGAGCGGTTCATTCAGTACCACGCGGGCGAGATCGCGTCCGGCTCAGTCGAGTACTTTGCGACGCAGATTGCCCCGGCGCGCACGTTCAACACGCTGGCGCAGGCCGAGGCGTTCCGGCGCGCGGGCCTGTTTCAGCACCTGACGTACGAAGACGTGCTGGTCATCGGTCCCGATGGCCCGGTCGGCACCGTCGAGCGCCTCGAGGGCGAGCCGGCGCGCCACAAGGTCCTGGACATGATCGGGGATCTGGCCCTCGTCGGTCGCCCGATCTTCGGGCGGGTCTGCGGGTACCGATCCGGCCACTATCTCAACCACCGACTGGCCGAGGCACTTCTGGCCGCGCTCGGATGATTGGGTCTTGTTTGTGCTTTCTGAGCCTGCGGGGGATGTGAATCTGGGTTGTGCTGATGCGGGCCCGGCGACGGACCGACATTGCCGATGCAACCTGGCACACCGCTACGGGGTACACCCTCACGCGGCGGTCCCCGGAGGTGCCTTGTGAATGTCCCCAAGAACAGCATGAATATTCGTCGTGATCAACGCGCCGGGTGCGGTGCGCCGCTGTCGGTCGGTCGTGGCCGCGGGTTGCGGCGGGCGATTCGGGCGTTCACATTGATCGAGCTGCTGGTGGTGATCGCGATCATCGCGGTGCTCATCGGGCTCTTGGTGCCGGCGATGGCGGGCGTGCGGTCGTACGCGCGGAACATCAAGTGCCAGACGAACCTCCGATCGTTCGGCCAGTCGTTCCAGATGTACCAGAACAACTACAAGGACCTGCTGCCGAACGTCCGCCCGTTCTATGACCCGGCCATCTCGAGCTCGAGCGATCCGGCGCTGCTGGACATCCTCGCGGCGTACATGGACGTCAACCCGCCGAAGCGCGAGAACCCCGATGACCCCGAGAGCAAGTACATCCCCGTTGATCCGTTCTTCTGCCCCAGCGATCGCAAGCCCGAAGACGAAGCGGGCCTGAGCCTCGGCATCTCGTACGAATACTGGCCCGGCATGATGATGGTCTTCGCCGAGGGACCGCTGCTGGGCGACAAGTCCAAGGCCCAGCGCCTCGTCAGCAACTACTGGCGCAACGGCACCAACATCCCCGTGCTGAGCGATGCCAAAGCCTGGCACGCGCTGGGCGGCAACAAGGGGCAGAACGGCCTGTTCTACGGCGATTGGCACGTTGGCGAGGTTGATATCTCGCCACGCGAGCAGGTCGAGAACTCGGTGCCGCAGGTGCCGGTGATTCCTCCAACTCCTCCCGCCCCCCCCGCTCCCCCCGCACCTCCGGGCCCCTGAGTCTCCGCCGCGCTTCGATCGTTTACTCTGCTTTGAATCGAGCACACCATGAGCATGGCCAACTTCAAACTTCAGTCCCGGCGCAGCGGCTTCGGGCGATTGCGCGAGCAACTCGCGGCATTGAGCGAGCGCTTCGACAGCCGGCGAGCCCGCGCCGCGGCCGGGTGCGCGTTGGTTGCGCTGGCCATCGGCGGCGGCGTGTGGTACTACGTTGCGACGCGACCGGTGGTGGTGCCGAAGGTGCTGGTGGATGATCTGGAAGATTCATTGAACTTCATGCTGCTGAGCGATGAGTTCAACCGCCTGCCGCTGAAGCAGCGCCGCGATCTGCTGAAGGATCTGGTGGCGCGGATGAAGGGGATGGACTCGGGCGATTCGGCGCTGATGGCGTCGTTCGCCGCGGGGATCATGGGCCCGGCGCGGGCGCAGCTTCAGAAGAACGCCGAGAAGCTGATGGTGGATCAGTGGGACGAGTTCGCCCGCGACTACACCAGCGTGCCCAAGGCCAAGCGCGGCGAGTTCCTCGACAAGTCGCTCGTCGAGATGACCAAGATGATGGAAGACATCGGCGGCTTCACGCTTCCTGTCAAGGAAGAAGACCGGGCCGCCATGGCCAAGAAGGACGCCAAGCGCAACCAGGAGCGCAACGGCGGGCGCGTAACCAAGCTTGACGACAACATGGCGATGGGCGCTGCGGGGGCTGTGGTTCGTGGCAGTGAGCTGGCCTCGCCGAAGCAGAAGGCCCGCATGTCGCTGCTCATGCGCGACATGACGCGCCACCTGCGTGGCGAGGACGTGGACAGTGGCAAGCCCATTGAGCCGCCGCCGGCGCCCGAAGACAAGGACAAGGACAAAGAGCCCAAGCCGGAGCAAGACCCGGCGATGGATCCAAACCAGGATCCGAACGCTGATCCGAACGCACAGCCTGCATCTCCGTCATCACCCGCGCCGGGCACGCCGCCGGCGGGCCCTGGATAATGCGAGCAACGCTGCGTTACGAGCGATCGGCGCGTATTGAATAGCGTGGTGGAAACGAGTCGCGAAGATCGTCTGGATCGCTTGCTCAAGAAAGCGCGATCGCTGCCGGGCGTGCCGGGCGTGTACCTGATGAAGGACGCGCAGGGCACGGTTGTGTACGTGGGCAAGGCCCGCACGCTGCCGGATCGGGTCTCGAGCTACTTCGTACCCTCGGCGGATCTGGGCTTCAAAAAGCAGCCGCTGCTGGATGTCGTCGATGACTTTGACGTCATCGAGTGCGAGGGTGAGTGGGAAGCGCTGCTCACCGAGAGCCGCCTGATCAAAGACCTGCGCCCGGCGCCGAAGTTCAACGCGCGCCTCAAGGATGGCAAGAGCTTCCCGTACCTGGTGATCACGCAGAACGAGGACTACCCGCGCGTGTTTGTGACGCGGAACCCCAGCGGCGCTGGCGACGAGTCGCTCACGCGATTGCTCAAGTCGGCAAAGGTCTACGGCCCGTTTACCAACGTCGGCGCGCTACGCGAGGCGGTGCAGCTCCTCCAGCGGGCGTTCAAGTTCCGCACCTGCTCGATTGACATTGTCGCGGGCGATCCGAA
>JAIEQQ010000311.1 GCA_019747615.1 Phycisphaerales bacterium | reverse complement strand
CGACCCGCTGCCGCCCATCGGCCAGCCCGGCGGCACCAACAACGGCGTCACCGAAGGCGACTACAACCTCTTCTTCGCCAACTTCTTTGACTCTCTGCCGGTCTGCGACATCGCTAACGACGACAACTCACCGCTGCCGCCCTTCGGCACGCTGACCACGAACAACGGCGTGACCGAGGCCGACTACAACCTGTTCTTCGCGATCTTCTTCGACGGCTGCGCGTTCTGAGAGAAAGGGCCGAGTGGGAAGGCACTGGGGACTGGGCACTGGGCACCAGTTGATCTGCTGAGGGCTGATCGCTGATGACTGAGAGCTTCCCGTGGGGCAGGCGTCCCGCCTGCCTCTCGCAGACAACCGGCCAACGCTGCGTCGGCAATCGGAATTCGGCAATCGGCAATCGAGATTGATGACAACAACAAGGCCCCGGCGCGTGTGCGTCGGGGGCCTTTTCAATTGGTGAGGTTGTCGTCTTTAGTGTGCGAGGCGAGCGAGGACGTGTTGGGCCGTGATGCGGACCAACTCGGGCTCGGTGATGTCGGTGCTCATGGCGATGATGCGGGCTCGCAGTGGCGCGTGGTCGCGGTTGGCCAGGGCGTTTCCCGCCGCGATGAGGGCGTTGCGTTTGAACATCTCGAGACTGGCGCGTTTGAGCGGTGTCGGACCCAGGGCTGCGGAGCGATCGGACTGCGACCAGTTGAGGATCTCCAGAAGCGGGAACGAATCGCGCCGCGCTTCATACGCCGGGTTCGCTCGCTCGGCGGAAGGTTCCGCCGATTCCGGGCGCGCGTTGTAGGGGCAGACCTCCTGGCAGATGTCGCAACCAAAGAGCCGATCGCCGATCGGCGCGAAGAATGCCGGATCGATCGGCAGCTCGCGCTCGATCGTCAGATAGCTGATGCAGCGCGAGGCATCGACCGATCGCTCGGTGATCGCGCCGGTCGGGCACGCGTCGATGCAGCGGGTGCAGGTGCCGCAGTGGTCCGCGGGAAGGGCCGCGTCCGGCGTGGGCGTGAGGCGCACATTCGTCAGCACGCAGCCGAGCAGGAACCACGAGCCCAAGCGCGGGTGCAGCACCAGCGTGTGCTTGCCGACCCAGCCGACCCCGGCGCGCGCGGCGTGCTCTCGCTCCATCACCGGCGCACTGTCCACGACCGTGCGGAACTCACTGCCGGGGATCTCGGCGCGAAGCTCGTCGGCCAGGCGGTGCAGGCGGCGCTTGATGACGTCGTGATAATCGCGCCCGCGTGCGTAGCGGGCGATCACGCCCCGCGGCTCTTCGCTCTCGCTCATCGCCTCAGCGGCATCGCTGCCCGCGCCCGCGGATGTCGCGCCACCGACTTCGCGAACCGCCCGCTCCGCGTAGCGATCCGCGACGACGATGATCGACTTCACATCGGGCATGACGCGCGCGGGATCCAGGCGCGTATCCGAGAGCTCTTCGAGATAGGCCATGCTGGAGTGCTTACCCGCCGCGAGCCATTGGCGGAGGTGATCGCCGTGATCGCTGGGGCGTGCGTCGCAGACGCCGGCGATGGCGAAGCCCAGGGCCTCGCAGCGCGAGAGGATGTCACGGGTGAGATCGTCCGCGCCGGGCATGGCGGCGTTACCTCTGCGGCGACATCGAGGCATCGCGACGGGGCGCAGGCTTGCTCGCCGGCGGACTGGACTCAAGTCGTGAGACCTCGCCAAGGAGCATCTTCGCGGCGTTCGGAAGCACGTCATCCGGCCCGGCCAGACCCGGCACCCACGCGCGATCCCACTCGTAGACCAGCACTTCGTCAAGCTCCGTGCGAGCCGCGGCTTGGATCGCGCCCTTCCAGTCCACCTCGCCGGTGCCCATCGGCACGGGCTTGCCATCGCGGACGTCCTTGACGCGGAGCGAGAGCAAGCGATCGCCCAGGTTGGCGACGCCGATGCCGGGGTCCTCGCCGGCGACGTGCGCATTGGCGATGTTGAAGCACGCGCCCAGGAGCGGGCTGTTGACCTCGTCGATGATCTCGATGATGCTCGAAGACGTCGCGAAGCCGCCGGCGTTCTCCAGCACGACGCGCACGCCGGTGCGGTGGGCGTGATCAACGACGCGCTTGAGGCGAGCGACGATGCGAGCCAGGGCCGCCTTGCGCGGCTCGGCGTGGTGGATCTCAAAGCCGAAGACGCGGACCAGTGGGCACTCGATGCTGATCGCCAGATCGATCGCCCGTTTGGCGGCGCGAACGGTGCGCTCGGTGTCGCCGATGGCGTTGCCGATCACCGGCGGGCGGATGGGCTCGTCAAAGCCGATGCTCGTGGCGAGGCTCACGATCTGCGTGCCCGCCTCGTGGAACATCCGCCGGGTCTTCAGCGCATCGGTCAGCGCCGGGTCGCACGCGAACTCGCGGCTTGCGTCGCCGAAGGTGCGCAGCTCGATCCCGGGGAAGCCCCACTGCTTGCAGCGGGCGGCGATCCGATCAAGCGGCCAATCGGCACAGGCAACAGTCGAGAATGCGGGTCTGATCATGGCGGGCCATGATAAGCGCTCGGGGCACGGCGCGTCGTCACCCTTCGGGCAGGATCGGCGGGCCGTCCACCGGCAAGACGATCAGGAAGTCAGAGCCCTTGCCGCGCTCGCTGAAAACCTCGACGCGTCCGGTGTGGGCCTCGATCAGGCGGCGCGCGGTGGGCAGGCCCAGGCCGCTGCCGCCGGCCTTGGTGGTGAAGTAGGGCTCAAAGAGCTTGTCCTTGACCTCGGGCGGGATGCCCGGGCCGGTGTCGATGACGTGGACATCGGCCATCGGGCGGCTCTGCTCGCGGCGGGCGGCGGTCTTGAGGATCAGCTCGCCTCGGGAGCCCGGAGCCGCGGAGGTCGGTCCTTCGGCGGCGCTCGTGCTTGCGGTCTGCATCGCCTGGACCGCGTTGAGCATGAGGTTCAGCACGCACTGCTTGACTCGCTGGGCGTCGAGCTTGACCTTGAGCTCGCCGGGCGCGAGATCAACGCGGAGGCGCACGCCGTGACGCGCGGCTTCGGGCGTGTAGAAGTCGGCCAGCTCGCTGACCAGCGCGTTCAGATCGTGCTCGCGGACGTCGAGTCGGATCTTGCCGGCGTACTCGAGAAAGTCGTTCAGGATGCCGCCGAGGCGCTCGGTCTCGCGGCGAAGGGCCATCACACGGTTGACCATCCGCTGCTTGTCGGCGTCGGTCAGGGGCGATTCGTTCACCGCCTCGCCCAGGAGCTGCGCGTTGAGGCCGATGGTGGAGAGCGGGTTCTTGATCTCGTGCGCCAGGCCCCCGGTCATCGCGCCGATCTCGGCCAGCCGCTCGGCGGCGCGGGCCCGGCGCTCGGCGTGGCGAATCGCCAAAGTCTGCCGACGGAACAGCACCGCCGAGGCGCCGCCGCCGACGAGTAGACCGATCAACAGCGAAATCACGATCTCCGCGATCAACGGATCATCCTTGTAGAGTTCCAGCGGCTCACTTCGGCGCGTTGGCCCCCGGCCCGGTCTTGACGCTCTTGTTCGGCAGCGGCGGCACCGGGACCACCTGCACGGGATTGTCCTTGATGAGCTGCTCCAGGTGCGCGATCGCGGCCTTCAACTGTGCGTCTTCGCCTTTGAACGTCGCGTGGGGCGGGTTGTCAACGACGATGTCGGGATCGACGCCGCGGCCCTCGATGATCCACACGCCGTCGGCGGTGTAGACGCCGTATTCGCCGGCGGAGGCGAGGCCGCCGTCGGCCAGGTCGTTGGAACTGCTGAGCCAGATCTCGCCGCCCCAGGTGCGCGTGCCGAGCACCTTGCCGAGCCCAAGCCGCCGGAAGCCCTCGGCGAACGCCTCGCCATCGGACGCGGTGAAGCCGTCGCAGATGACCACGACGTGCCCACGGAAGGCGTACTGCATGTTCCAGTTCGGTGGCGAGCCGACGCGCTGGTTCCAGAACATCCAGGCCTTGCGAAGGAGTTGGCTCAGAATCCACGAGTCGATGTTGCCGCCGTTGTTGCGGCGGACATCGATGATGAGGCCCTGGCGGTTGAACGCCGGGAAGTAGCCCTTGGTCCACTCGCTGATGTTCTCGCGCCCCATGGCACGCAGGTGGACGTAGCCGATGCGGTTGTCGCTGGCCGTCTCGACGATTCGCCGGCGCGAGAGCTGCCAATCGGTGTAGCGCAGATCCGCCAGTGATGAGCCGCTGATGGGGCGAACGATCACGTCGCGCTCGTCGCTCTGGCTCTTGGCCGCGGGGCGGACGCGCAGCAGGACTTGCTGCCCGGCCTTTTGCCGCAGCAGCGCGGCGGGGTGCGGGACATCGAGCGTGCGAATGCCGTTGATCGAGACGATCGTGTCGCCGGCGGTGATACCAACGCCCGGCGCGCTGAGCGGCGCGGCACGCTCGGGGTCATCGGGGTCGTGCTGGTAGACACGGGTGATGGTCCAGCCGCCGCGCTCTACATCGCGCGACCACTCGCCGCCGAGGTATGAGAGCGGAATGGTCTCGGAGTTCTCGCGGAAGTCTCCGCCTCGCACGAAGTGGTGCAGGGCCGAGAGCTCGCCGGTGAGCTGCGCGAGCACCTCATTCAACTCCGCGCGGCTGCGGACGCGCTCGACGAACGGCTCGTACTTTTGGCGCATCGCGGGCCAATCGACGCCGTGCATCTTGGTGTCGTAGAAGTAGTCACGCAGCAGTCGCCATGCGTCGGTGTAGAGCTGGCGATACTCGACCATCGGCATGTAGCTGAGCGACCAGCCGGCCAGCGAGACAGCGCTCTTGTCTAGATCCGCCGGTGCGGGCGAAGCGTCCACGACGTGGATCGAGGTGCCGGTGTAGAGCAGGAGTTTCTTGCGATCGCCGGAGATTTCCAGCGTCTTGATGCCGCTGGCGATGTTCTTGACTTCGACTTTCTCGTTGCCGATGTTGACGCCCTTGACGGAGAAGCCGCTGGGGCCGCCCTCGCGCTCGAAGGTCGTGGCGGATTCGCCGAAGAAGATCGCGGTGTCGCTCAGGCGCAGGCGCGAGTAGTTGCCGGGCTTGACGGGCACGACGCGGATGCGGGACTGGATGCCGTCGAGATCGATCGTGACCGTCGGGACGGCCTTGGCGTCGTCGGCTTTCTTGGTGTCGGGCTTGTCGCTCTCGGGCTTCTTGTCGTCTGACGACTTCGATGCGTCGTCCTTGGCGTTCTTCTCGTCCGTCTTCTTCTCTTCAGCCTTCTTCTCGGCCTTGGGGTCAAAGAGCTCGTCGCCCGGTTGCCAAGGCGAGCGCTCGCCGGCCTTCAGCGCGACGTGATAGATCTTCGTGAGGCGGTCAAACGACGGCTGAGGGGCCAGCGGGCCCCACGGGCTCGGTGAGACCGACTCGATGTTCCGATCGCTGAGGAAGTACAGCCACTTGCCATCGGGGCTGAACCGCGGCGAGAAGCTCTCAAACCGATCGCTCGTCAGGGCTGTCGCCTGCCCGCTCTCGAGCGAGTAGAGCTTGATCTGCTGCGCGATGTTTCCCGCGAGCTCGACGTACGCCAGCCAGCGACTGTCGGGCGACCACGAGTAGTCGTTCAAACGCTCGACGGCGCTCTCGGCAATCGTCTTGGTCTCGCCGCTTTCGATATCCGTGATGTAGAGCTTGTGGTTCTTGTCGCTGTGGGCCAGCTTCTTGCCGTCGGGGCTGACGACGCCCTCCCAGCGCAGGATGGTGCCGTCGCGGGTAAGCTGCTTCGCCTCGCCGACGCCGTTGGCCGGCATGCTCCAGAACTCCACCTCGCCGGTCTGATCGCTGGACGCGATCACGCGCTTGGCGTCTGGCGTGAACACCGCGCTGCGATACCGCACGCCCCCCCCACCAGGTGTAGAAGCGACCTCGACCAGCCGACCGTGGTCGGCCTTCACCGGCGCGACGAACACACGCCCGCGCGCGGTGATCACGACGCGATCGCCGGGGGGGGGGGGCTCGACAGAGCTGATGGACTTGGCCGGCTCACTGACGAACCGCTCGCGCATCTGCTCAAGGTCGGTCGAGAGCTTGATCGGGATCGCGCTGTCCTTGCCGCTGGCGATATCGAGCAGACGGATGTCGCCGGCGTGGGCGTAGACGATTCGACCGGCGTCCAGCTCCGGGCTCGACGCGTCGAAGTCCTTGTGGAACGTGTGCTGCTTGAGTTCCTTGCCATCGGGGGCGGCGGACCAGACGTTCATCACGCCGTCGCGATCGCTCAGGAAGTAGACGCGCCCCTGCCAGGGCATCGCGTCTTTGCTGGTGCCGTCAAAGTCGGTCGTCAGCGGCACCGCCTCGGTCGCGCTGGCCTCAAACTTCCAGAGCTGCTGGATGAAGCCGCCCTTATACCGCTTGGTGTGCGAGCCCTGAAATGGCATGCGCGTGAAGTACAGCGTCGCCATCCCCTCGACAAACGCGCCCTGATCCGCCTCGTACAGCGGCACCTTCTCCTCCGCGCCGCTCTCCAGGTTCACCAGCACCAGTTGCGAGCTGGGGAGCGTCGCGAACTGGCGCGTTGAGTACATCAATCGCCCGTCGGGCTGAAAGCCGACGAACCCCGGGCGTGCCAGACCCCAGGTTCGGCGCGTCGGCAGGCCGCCGTCCAGCGGCATGGTGTAGACCTCGGGCACGCCCTCGTACGCCGCGATGAAGGCGATGGTCTTGCCATCGGGGCTGATCGCCGGGTGGGCCTCGTCAGAGAGCTGGGTGGTGATGCGCGTCGCCAGCCCGCCGGTCAGCGGCACGCGCCACAGATCGCCCTCGGCGAGGAAGACCAGGGTGTCGCCGCGGAGAGCGGGCATTCGGTAGTACGCGATCGTCGGGTCGTTGACGATGCCACCGGCCTTGATCGCGACGGCGGGCAGATCCGCCCGAACCGCGGCCATCGTCGCGCTGGTCGCCGATGCGGGGGCGTCTGGCTGTGCGACCATCATCGCGCCGATGCTGGCGGTGGCCAGACCTCCGGACGCCGCGGCGACGAGCGCCAGGACCATCGCACGCACCCGCACCACGCTGCCGCTGCTCTGTCGCTTCATGCCGGGATTCTCCCTGAGGAACTGAGTTCGCGAGCGACCGATCGCTCCGGAAGGAGCGAGCATATCCGATCGCTCGCGGGCCGCGCCAACCGATGGCTGGCCGGGGGCTCCCCGGGGGTCGAGATCGCGGAACGCCAAGTGCAGCGGCGGTCCGGGCGTTGCCGATATCCGCACGTCATCCTCGCCCCCGGCCCCCCCACGCCCCCCACCGTCCGCCGCCGACTCCGGAGCCGCCCGTGCCAGAATCCGCATTTTCCACAACTGGTGCCGCACGCAACGGAGTCGCACAGCTTCACCCCGCCCGCATAGACTCTTCAATCATGAGCAACAAGCGCGGCAGTCCCGTGCTCATCGAAGTGCTCAAAGGCAAGCCCACGTTCCCCGCGGCACAGGGCTCAGGTTCTACCAGCGCGCCCGGTTCGGGCAGCGCGAACCCCGCCAAGGCCCCGCCGCCTCCGGCGCAGCCGCCGATTGCGACGTATATCAGTGAGGGCGGCGAGAGCCTGCGGCTGCCGCGGATGCAGGATGTGCGGCTGACGCCGCGGACGCTGGCGATCGGGCTGGGTGTGCTGATCGTGGTGTTCGGCGTGGTGTGGGTGATCGCGTTCCGCACGGGTCAATCGGCGGAGAAGCAGCAGTGGGAAGGCCGGCTGCCGCTGATCCAGAATAGCGATGGAGGCTTGGGAGGATCGAGCGAGCCGACGCCGCTGCCGCCGGACCCGCTGAACATCGTGCGACCGGAGCCGTCAAACCCTGATGGCGGTAACGACGCGGCCAAGAACAACGGCGGAAGCGCCGGCAACAACTCGACACCGACACCGACCACGCCGGCCGACGGCGGCGTGCCCGCGCTGCAAGACGGCTTCAACCACTTGGTCGTCGGCACGTTCCGCCGGTTCTCTGACGCCGAGGCGAGCGCGAAGTACCTCGTGGCCAATCGCATGACGGTGATCATCACCGGCCCGCGCGGCGTAGACCCCACGACCAAAACCAGCGAATGGTGGGTCTGGATCGCCGACGGCTTCGAACGCCCACTCTCAAGCCCCGAAGCATCACGCCTGCGGGCCCGCGTGGTCGAGCTCGGCCGCCTCTGGAAACTCCAGAACAAGCTCGCGCCGACAGACTTCAGCCAGCCGTATTGGGCGAAGTATCGGAAGGCGGCGGGGAAGGATTGAGGCGAGCGATGAGGTTGGGCGAGGCCAGATGGCTGGCTCGGAGAGATGGCCGACGACGAGGCCTTCGACGATTCGCGGCTGTAGTTCTGAAGTCCCGTCCGCGACGCCCTGGGTGCAACCGCGGCCGTGATTGCCGCGCGGCGTTCGGCCGTTTTGTGTAAGATCCGATGAACAAACACAATGGATCCCAAGGTCGACAACATCTCGGCTTCGCTCTTCGAGCGTGAAGAATCCAATCTCGCGAGCGTGAGCAATCAGAAGGCCACAGGCGCGTACTACACGCCCGACGCCGTCGTTCGCTCGCTCGTGTCCTGGGCGACACGGCGCGCAAGCGACCGGATGCTTGACCCTTCGTGCGGAGACGGCCGTTTTCTGGTCGCGCACACAAACAGCGTCGGTGTTGAGCAGGACTCGTTGGCGTGCCAAGCCGTTCACGCCCGTGCTCCGGGCAGTTTGATCCACCAAGGGGATTTCTTCGCGTGGGCGAGTCAGACACACGAACGCTTTGACTGCGCCGCCGGGAACCCACCCTTCATCCGCTTCCAGCGGTTCACCGGACAAGTCCGCGAGGCAGCGCTGCGGCTGTGCCGGCGGCACGGCGCAGAGTTCTCTTCGCTGTCGTCGTCGTGGGCTCCCTTCATGGTTGCGACCGCAACCCTTCTCAAGCCGGGCGGACGCATGGCGTTTGTAGTGCCCGCGGAGATCGGCCACGCGCCCTATGCCGCACCAGTGCTTGAGT
>JAIEQQ010000260.1 GCA_019747615.1 Phycisphaerales bacterium | reverse complement strand
GGCAGGGCATGAGTGTTCACGCTTCCGATGTGCATCATCGTGAACAGGACGCTGCTCACGCCGATCGCCAGCCAGGGAGAGCCGCTGGCGGCGCGAATGCCGGATTGAAGGAACCCACGGACCATCACCTCTTCGACGATCGGAGCGCCGATCGCCGCGGCGATGGCGATCACGATGATCGGCCAGCCGAAGCCGGCGCTCATGGTCTGCCTGAGGACCGTGTGCGCGAGTTGGTCGGGTGCGGGGCCGCCGACAGCGGCGGCGATGGCGGTGATCGCAGTGCCGATCAAGATACAGACGCCGATGGTCGGGACCGCCAGCGCCAGCCCGGTCCACACATCCGAGGCACGAAGGTTGAGCCAATCCAGTTCCGGCGCCCGATCGGTCGGCGACGAGCCTGCGTGGACGGTCCGCGCCAGGAGCTTGAAGCCAAAGACCATCGCGAGGGCGGCAGGGGCGGTGACGGCATACGTCATGCCCAGCAAGGTCGCCAAGTGAGCCGGCGTGCCCTCACGCACACCGAACATCTCCGGAACGGGCATCGCCAGCGCCGTCGCGATGCCGCCGAACAAAAAGACCGTTGTCGCGAAGATGATCGCGTGCAGGGCGCTGACGCGCTCCAGCGGGCGGACACGAGGGCGGGCTGAAACGTCGCCCATGGCCCGATCCGCGGCGTCCGCCGCGATGGCACGCCGGAACGATCCGGGCCGGAGCCAGTCTTTCCAGATCGCGAGGGCGATGAAGACCAGGCCGATCACGCACAGCACGATGGTGAGGATCCATGACGCAGTTGACCCCATCAGAGGCTGAGAAATCGCGTCGGCGGGCGGCGGTGGCGATGGCGCAAGAGTGGCCGAGAGAGCGTTGGCACTCGATTCGGGTAGCGTTTGCGGTGGCAGTGGCGGCGCGTTTCGGATTCGGGCACCTGCTGTGAAAAGGTTTGGTCAGGAGCAGAGGATAGTCGCAGGTCGCTGAATCTAGCGGGCACGCTCCGGCGCACGCAGTGGGGGAGCGGCGTCGCGGCCGCCCGGGCCGGCTGGTTTGGTGATCGATGTCGGGAGATGTTGTGGTTGGCGTCCGCAACGTCCGATGAACGGAGTCATATCCTTGGCTCGGCGAGACACGATCGCGGGTCCTTGGTGATGTGTCGTGATCGCGGTTTGCGATTTTGCTCGTTTCCCTCTGTCCTCACCCGTTTCCCAAAGTGGTCTTCAGGAGATTTCTTCTATGAGTCTTACTCGATTCGCGTTCGTTCCTGTTGCGACGGTGCTGGTCTTCGCTGCGGGCCTGATGGCCCAGGTGGACGCCGCGGCGAAGCAGATGATCGAGGACGCCTCCAAGGCGGTCTCGGAGCTTCAGCACGTGACGATGAAGGTGAAGACGAGCCAGCCGGGCGCCGGTGGCGCCGCGGGCCCGTCGAGCGAGATTGAAGTGATGATGGTCAAGGGCAAAGAGACGCCCCTGCAGACGCGTTACAAGGGCAGCCTGTTCATCGTGGGTGAGGGCGGCAACAAGGACGTGGACGTGCTCATCGTGTCGCAGGACGCCCCCGGCACGACCCCTGTGCGCCGCTTGATCACGTGGCGCGATGACACGCAGAAGAAGGTCTTGACGCAGCCCACCGGCGCCAACTCGGTGTCGGATATCTGGGTCTCGCGTTTGGAGCGTTTGGTCCTTGGGCCGTTTGAGCCCAACGGCAAGACCCCGTTCGAGTCTGAGATCCGCGGCCGCTCGATCGAAGTCATCGAGACCAAGGAGTTCGACGGCGTGCCCTGCCAGGTGATCAAGGTCGATGTTGACGGCAAGCTGACGCGCACGCTGGCGATCGGGCTGGTCGACAAGCTGCCCCGTTTCTATGAGCGCCGCCTCGGCGGGCTTGCCCAGAACTGGACGTTCACAAACGTGAGCACCGACAAGGCCCCGACGGCCAAGGATCTTGAGGTTGCAACGCCCAAGGGCTTCACCGCCCAGCGGCTCGCCGACCCGACCCCCACCCCGCCGAAGACACCCGCGCAGCCGGCGACCCCGCCGGGTGGCCCCGCTGGCGAGCCGGGCAAGACCCCGCCGGCGGGCAGCACGCCCAAGGGCACCGGCCTTCGGAATCCGCCGGGTGGCTTGATTCCGGGTGCCGCGGCTCCGGCGTGGGAGCTGGCGAGCGTCGAGAACTCGACGGTCAAGAGCACCGACCTGAAGGGCAAGACGGTGGTTCTGGCCTTCTTTGGGCCGCAGTTTCCGCTGTCCACCAGCGTGAGCAGCGCGCTGCAGAAGGCCAACTCTGACGCCAACACCAAGGCGTTCGGCGTCGCCTGCCGCCTGCAGGGCGATGCGGACGTCGCGGCCATCAAGAAGTCTTGGGCCGATTCCAACCCCGGCTTCCCGGCCCTGGTCAATGGCGACGATCTGGCGTCGCAACTGAATATCCGTGGCTTCCCCTCGGTCATCGTCATCAGCCCCGATGGAACCGTCAAGCAGTTCATCGAGGGCGAAGTGACCGCTGAGAAACTGGCCGACGCGACCGCCGGCAAGTGAACCTCGAACCGGCGCCTCGCCAACCGGCGGGGGCGGCTTTGGCACGACCGTTGATCGACGCCCCGGAAGTTCCGGGGCGTTTTTGATTCGGGTCCGCGTACGCTTTGCCGCGCACGCCCGCCTTGGGCGCGACGCGCCTGGTCTGCCCCCATGTTCGCAGGGGCGATCAGAAGTCGGTAGACTGCGGATCTCGGAGGTTGCCCATGGTTGCCGGTTCCGTTTCCAGTGCCCGTTTGACGCCCCGTCGCTTTGTCCCGTTGGCGGTCGCCCTCGGGTTGGTGTTCGCGTGCATCTCAGGGTGTGACGAGGCGGACGCCACGAGCATCCGCATCGATCTGAACGCCGATGGCTCAGGAACGCTGATAGCGTCGGGCATCATGACGCCGACCGAGCCGCGCCCGGTGGAATCGGCGACGACCGGCGGGGCGATCACGTGGACGGGGCGTGCGGGCGTGGTCGTGAGCAAGGCGTCGTTCAAGTCGCTGGCCGACGTGTCGCTGGCGGGCATCACCTTTGAGCCGGCAGGCGGGCGGCCGAGCACGCTGGGCAAGGGCATGGGCCCGATGGTGATGCGGGTGACGCTGCCGCGCGGCAAGCAGGCGCAGTGGTCAGGGCTGTTGGCTGGCGCGTCGGATGCGGCTCGGCAGCAGGCGCGAAACATGATCGCGGAGAATCCGGAGACCAGCGATCTGGGCGGGAGTTTGAAACTGACGATCAACGCGCCGGGCAAGGTGCTGGGCTCGGGTGTGTCGCTGCGTGCGCGCGGGGTCTCGGCATCGCGATCGGAATCGCAGGCGGTGCTCCAGATTCCCAGCGATCTGGCCAGCCAGGAGGGCGATCCGATCGTGTGGCACGTGAGCTGGGAGCCGACACCGGTCGCGGCGCCGTAAGCGTCGGAATGTCCGTCGTGAGCCGATTGAACGGCGCTGCATTGTCCGGCTGATGAAATCGATGATCTTCGCATGACCTTGGTGCTCCCCAACCTGCCGTACAAGATCGAGCGGGAGCTTGGTCGTGGCGGCATGGGCGTGGTGTATCTGGCGCGGGACACGCGCCTCGGGCGGCAGGTGGCGATCAAGACGCTGCCGCCCGCGGCCGGCGATCACTCTGCGCCGGATCAGCACCGGCGCACCGAGCGATTCCGGCGCGAGGCACAGATCCTGGCCCAGCTCAACCATCCGAACATCGCGGGGATCTACGACATCGCCGAGGACCGCGGCGCCGTGTACCTGGTGATGGAGTATGTCGACGGCCCCACGCTAATGGATCGACTCTCGCAGCAGCCCGGCGGCTTGCCGGCCAACGAGGCCATCTCGGTGGCCGAGGCCATCGCGACCGCGCTGACCGCGGCCCACGAGGCCGGCATCGTCCACGGCGATCTGAAGCCCGCCAACGTCAAGATCACGCCCAAGGGCATCGTGAAGATCCTGGACTTCGGGCTTGCGCGTGGCGGCTCGCGCCAGAACACGCTGGACGTCAGCGTGACCGATGACGCGCCGACGTCGGCGTTCGCTGCGAGTGATATCGATTCGCTGGTGGCGGGGACGCCGGGGTACATGAGCCCGGAGATGGCGCGGGGCCAGACGGTCGATGCGCGTGCGGACTTGTTCGCGTTGGGCTCGGTGTTCTTTGAGACGCTCACGGGGCGGCGCGCGTTCAGCGGCAAGACCGCCGGCGAGGTCATGGCCAGCGTGCTGCTGCACGAGCCGGATTACACGCAGATCCGCGCCGGCACGCCGGACGCCGCGGCCAGGCTCATCGCGCGAATGGTCGCGAAAGATCCGGCGAAGCGTCCGAGCACCGCGGCGGAAGTCGTGCAGGCGTTGCAACTCATGCGGTCGCGAGGCGGTGGCGGGACGGCATCAATCCCGCCGGTGAGCGCGCAGGCTTCGATCGCGGTGGAATCGCTGCCCGAGGAAGACTCGGTGAACCCGGCCGATGCGATCTCGCTGATCGACCTGTCGCCCGGGAGCACGCCGCCCTCGCGATACCTCTCGCAGTTGCCGGCCCAGGCGCGCGAGGCGCTGATCATGTGCGCCGCGATGAGCGGCGGCTTCACCCAG
Organism: Phycisphaerales bacterium; assembly: GCA_019747615.1. The sequence continues at coordinate 4,308 of JAIEQQ010000260.1, read as the reverse complement.
GCCACTGCGACGGCGGTCTGCGGCGCATCGTCGGGCAACGCGGTTCAGCAGATCATCCAGTGGGGCCTGCTCACGCGAGAGATGGTGCCCGGCGGCGGAGCGCGGCTCTTCATGCCCGAGGCCCTGCGCCTGAGCATCCAGCAGCAGCACCGGCGCAGCGAGCCGCTGCAACTGGCCAACCAGCGCCTGCTCGGGCACTTGGCGACATGGTCCGAGACGATCCGCACACTGCTGGACAGCCCGGCCCAGGCTGGCTGCCTGCGCGATGTTGATGCCGAGATCGATCTGATCGCCGGCGCGATCGGCTGGTCGGCGGCGACCGACGAGTGTCACCAGCAGGCGGTGATGCTGCTGAGCAACCTGCGCCCGTATTGGGAGATCCGCGGGCGGGTGGGCTACGCGCGAACGTCACTTGAGAAGGCGTTCGATCGCGGGCACAACCGGCTGAGCCCCGCGACACAGGCGGCTGGACTGAGCGCCAGCGGAACGCTGGCGTATCACGAGGGCGATATGTTCGAGGCGGTGGCGCTGCAGCGCAAGGCGCTGAATCAGAGCCGCAAGCTCGGCGACGAGACCGGGACCGCCGATTGTCTGTTGTTGCTCGCCAGCGCGCTGATCCTCAAAGAGCCGCTGACGGCCCGCAACATGCTGCAAGAGGCGATCGACCTGGGCAACAAGCTGGATCGGCGCGACTTTGTGGCCCGCGGGTGCCTGGGCCTCGGCTTCCTCTCGCTCTACACCGCGAGCATGATCGACGCGCAGCGGGCGCTGCTGGCGGCGGCCGCGCTGCGAACGGCCACGCAGGGTCAGCTTGCGCCGCGTCTGAGCGGGCAGATCCAAGGCATGTGGGCGTACCTCAAGCTGCTCCAGCTCGAGCTGCCCGAGGCCGAGCGCCTGGCCCGAGAGCAACTGGCGCTGCACGAACAAATCGAAGACCAGCCGGGCATGGGCGCCACGCGCTGCATGCTGGCCAAGATCCACCTCTCGGCCAAAAACATCGGCGATGGCGAGGAAGAGCTCGAAAAGGGCCTGAGCATCCTGCGCACCGTGCGCGACAAGGTCGAACTCATCCAAGGCCTCGCCGTCAAGGCTCATCTCCTGAGCGAGCGCGGGCAGCATGCCCAGGCGCTGACGCTGTGGCTCGCGCTCGAACGCCATCGCGCCGAGCTGATGTTGCCCGTCTCACCGGCGGAGCGATTGCTGGCGCAGCGGTGGATGCTGCACAGCGTGCAGGCGGTGGGGGATGCCGGCTTCAAGCAGGCCGAGAAGGACGCCCTGAGCCTGACCTGGCTGCGCATGAACGAGTGACGCCCGATACGCTCACGCCATGGCGCTGACATATCAAACCGCAGGCGAATCCCACGGCCCAGGTCTCATGGCGATCGTGAACGGTCTGCCCGCGGGCGTGGGCGTGGACATCGACTTCATCAACGCCGAGCTGGCACGCCGCCAGGGCGGCTACGGGCGGGGCGGGCGACAGAACATCGAGACCGACGTCGCCGAGGTGCTCTCGGGTGTTCGCAACGGGCGGACGATCGGCTCGCCGGTGGCGATGCGGATCGTGAACCGCGACTCGCGGATGGACGACGCCAAGCGGACGCCGCCGGTGTATACGCCCCGACCGGGCCACGCGGACTTGGCTGGCAGCGTGAAGTACCTGACCACGGACTGCCGTGCAACATTGGAGCGTGCCAGCGCCCGCGAGACCGCGGCGAGAGTGGCCGCGGGGGCGCTGGCCAGATGCCTGCTGCGGCAGATCGCTGATGCGGCCGATTCGCCGGGCGTTCCGATCGAGGCGTTCGGCTTCACGCGCAGCGTTCACGCGGAGCACAGCGGCGTGATCGTGAGCGAGCAGTCATGGCGCGGGCTGCAAGCGGTGCGAGACGCCAGCGAGACCTATTGCCCCGATGAAGTGGCGACGGCGCGCCAGCGCGAGGTCATCCGTCATGCCAAGATTGAGAAGACGACCGTCGGCGGCGTGGTGGAGTGTCACGTCTTCGGCCTGCCGCCGGGCATCGGCAGCACGATGGACTGGCGCGATCGGCTGGACTCTCGCATCGCGGCGGCGGTCATGGGCGTGCAGGCGATCAAGGGTGTGGAGTTCGGCTTGGGCTTTGAGTGCGCCGCGAGATTCGGGCATGAGGTCCACGATCCGATCGCGTTTGATCGCTCGCGTGTCGGCTCGCCTTCGCTGGGGTTTGTGCGATCAAGCAACAACGCCGGCGGCACGGAGGGCGGCATGACCAACGGTGCCCCGTTGGTGGTGCGGGCCGCGATGAAGCCGATCAGCACGCTGCTGCGCGGGATGCCCAGCGTCGATCTGAACACCAAGGCCGACGCGCCCTCGGCGTATGAGCGCTCGGATGTCTGCGCCGTGCCCGCCGCGAGCGTGGTGATCGAGAATGTCATTTCCTTCGAGGTCGCGCGATCGCTGCGTGACAAGTTCGCCGGCGACTCGCTGATCGAGGTTCAAGACCAGTACGCGAGGTTCATGGCATTCGCGCGCCGGCTGCCGCTAGAAGACCCGCGCGTCGAGGCGAGCGATCTGAATCCGCCGGTGAAGAATGAGCCGCGGCAGGCCTGAGGTGTGATGCCCTCCCCCGGTCCCTACCGGGGGAGGTGCCGCGCTTCGCGGCGGAGGGGGCAGGACTTCGAAATACTCGTGATAACGATCGAAATACTCGCGATCACAACCATTGAATGATGCCTGCGTACCCCCTCTGGCTCGCGGACTCGCCATCTCCCCCGCTCGCGCGGGGGAGAGTGACGCGGGGCTCACCCCGCCGTCGCCGCCAGCGCCGCGTTCACGTCGCTGACCATCTCAAAGAGCCCGTCAACGCGCGAGCGGTGCAGGACGCTGGCGATTTCGCCCTGGGCCCCGGCGATGAAGCAGCGCCCGCCGCGCTGGTGGACGGAGTTTCGCACCGCGACCAGGTTGCCGATGGCGATGCTCGCGGCGAACGTGAGCTTGCTCAAGTCGAAGACCAGTACGCGCACCTGCGCTGCAGACACCTTGATCATCTCGCGTTCGAGTTGCTCCAGCGCGAGGATCCCGGCGTCGCCCTTGAGCGTGACGATCGAGCGGCCGTGGGCATCGGGCGTGGTGTGCGTTGCTTCGAACATTGAGGCTCCGTGGGCGAGAGTTGCGAGAATATAGACTAGCCGCGATCGAAGGGGGGCACAAGGGTGAAGAGCGTGAAATCCGAGCCGGACGGGTGCCACTTCGGGCGTTCGGTCGGGTGTTGCCGGGAATGGAAAGAGGGCCGCGCTCGTGTGGAACGCGGCCCTCCGGACGACTCCTCAGTCGGTGTGTGATCGATGGCGCTGATCAGGCTGGTTCCGGGCGTCCTAGACGAGTGATCAGGGGTTCGACGGCGCGGCGGGCGCGTTGCCCTTGGGGCTGCCGCCGCGACGGCCCTCGCCACCACCCGGGCCACCGGGGCCGGGTCGACCCTCGCGGCCTTCACGACCCTCGCGACGCTCCTTCACAGCCGCCTCGAACTTGGTCTTCTCATCGGCCGAGAGCTTGCCGTCGGCGTCGGCGTCAAACTCTGCGACCAGGCGGAGCTGCATGTCGTCCCAGTTGCTCATGGCGACGGCCTTCTCGGCATCGTCGATCTTGCCATCGCCGTTGGTGTCAAGGCGACGACCGGGGCCACCCTCGCCACCCGGGCGACCTTCACGCGGCGGGCGGCCCTCACCACCGGGGCCACCTTCGCCACCGGGGCGACCCTCTCGCGGCGGACGGCCTTCGCCACCCGGTCGGCCTTCACGAGGCGGGCGACCTTCGCCTTCGGGGCGATTGGCGTCATCGCCCGGCTTGCCTCCGGCCGGAGGGCCGGACTCGATGCGCTTAATCATTTCCTCGCGACGGGTGGCGATGTCGGCGCTCACGACCTTCCACTCGTCGGCAGAGATCTTGCCATCGCCGCTGGTGTCGATCGATGCCTTGAGCTTGACAACGCGGCTCTTCATCTCGTCCTGGAACTTGGTGCGCTCGGCCTCGTCGAGCTTGCCGTCGCTATTGGCGTCGAACTTCTTCTGTGCATCGGTGAGCGGGCGGGCGGGGCGTGCGGCGCGCTCGCCATCGGGGCGCGGGCCACCGGGGCGACGGCCTTCGGGTCCGCCCTCGGGGCGCTTGGCGGGCGGCTGGTCGGGCTCGGCGCTGGCCATGGTGACGGGCACCAATGTGGCTGCAGCGAGCAGCAGGGCCAGCGGGCTGAGACGTGCGAGAGAGAAACGTGCGTTGCGATTCGTGCTTGACATGTGAGTGCTCCTAGTTGCAGGCAGAACGACCGAAGCGAAGGG
>JAIEQQ010000403.1 GCA_019747615.1 Phycisphaerales bacterium | reverse complement strand
TTCGATGGCACGGGGCGATGGTACGGACCGACGGCTCAGCGATTACGTTGCGTACCGCGTCGGGTCCGGCACGCCCGCGGCGAGCAAACCCTCGCGGCGGAGGATGCAGGAGTCGCAGTGGCCGCAGGCGAGGCTGGCACTGTCGCGGACGATCGGGTCGTAGCAGGAGTGGGTAAGGGCGTAGTTGACGCCGAGTGATTGGCCGGTGCGGATGATGTCGCGCTTGGACAGCGTGATGAGCGGCGCGACGATTTGCAGCGCGTGGCCCTGGATGCCGGCGCGTGTTGCGAGGTTCGCGGTCTGCTCGAAGGAGCGGACGAAGTCGGGGCGGCAGTCGGGATAGCCGGAGTAATCGATGCTGTTGACGCCGAGGTAGATCGCGCGGGCGTTCAGGACTTCGGCCATGGCGGTGGCCAGCGACAGGAAGATGAGGTTGCGGGCCGGGACGTAGGTGATGGGGATGTCGTTGAGCGCCGATGCGGGGCGGTCTTTGGGGACGTCAACATCGGCGGTGAGGGCCGAGCCGCCGAAGGCGCGGAGGTTGATGGTGATGACGCGATGGTCGGTGACGCCTGCGGCGCGGGCGACGAGTTCGGCGGCGGCCAGTTCGTGGCGGTGGCGCTGGCCGTAGTCGATGGCGAGGGTGGCGCAGTCGAGATTGTCGCGCTTCGTGGCGATCGCCAGCGCGGTGGCAGAGTCGAGCCCGCCAGAGAGGAGGACGACGGCGCGGGGTTTGGGCGTTTCCTGAGGCATCGTCGCAACGGTATCGCGGAAACCTCGGGGCGAAAACTCGCATCCAAACGGGATGAGCGACGCAGCAAAGACACCTCGGTGCCGTCAGCGGGGGATGACCGGAGACACGCCGGTCGGACGGGTCCGCGGCGGCGTGACGGGACTTTGCGCCGCGGGTGCTATCCTGCTCTCCATGGGCGAGGGCGTCAAAGCTGAATCCGTGACAAGCATTCAGCCGGTGTCGATCGAGGTCGGCGCGGGCGAACAATCGCTGATCGACGCGCTCCGACAGGGGGACAATCGCGCGTATGAGCGGCTGATCCGCGACTTTGGGCCGCGGATGCTGGCGGTTGCGCGTCGCGTGGTGCGGAGCGATACGGAGGCTGAGGAGGCGGTGCAGGACGCGTTCATCTCGGCATTCCGCGCGATCGGGACGTTTGAGGGCGGGGCGAAGCTCTCGACGTGGCTGCATCGGATCACGGTGAACGCGGCCCTCATGCGGCTGCGGAAGACGGGTCGGATTCGCGAGGGCTCGATCGAGGCGATGATGCCGAGCTTCGGTGAAGACGGCACTGCGAAGCGGCGGCCATCGGAGTGGCGTGACGGCGCTGGCGCCGAGCTTGCTGGCGAGGAGACTCGGGCGATGGTGATGGCGGCGATCGACAAGCTTCCGGAGGCGTATCGCGTGGTGATCATGATGCGCGATGTGGACGGGTTGAGCACGCTGCAAGCGGCGCAACTGCTGGGTGATACGGAGACTGCGGTGAAGGTGCGGCTGCATCGGGCGCGACTGGCGCTGCGTGAGCTGCTCGACCCTCAGATGGCGGAGGGACGACTGTGAAGACGTGCCGCGAGTGTGTGGAGTTTTTGTGCGACTACCTGGAGAACGCGCTGCCTGCGGGCCAGCGTGCGGAGTTTGACGAGCACTTGAGCAAGTGCCCGTGCTGCCGCGCGTTTGTGGAAACGTATCGCAAGACGATGGAGCTGACCGGTGGGTGCCGCGAGTGCGAGAAGAAGACGTACCCGCCGCTGCCGGAGGAGTTGATCCGCGCGATTCTGTCGGCCCGGGGCTCACCATGCGCGAAGGCGGATGGCGGGTCGCGTGACGGTGGGCACGCTCCGGATCGGCAATCGGGAACCGGCAATCGGCAATCGTGAATCGCTGAAGTCGGCAGTCGGGAATCGGCAATCGGCAATCGGGGAAGGCAGAACGCGAAGACCCCGGCGCGAGGGGCGCCGGGGTTTGCATTTGTTTTCACGATTCCCGATTGCCGGCTGCCGATTGCCGACTCTTGAGTTCCGATTGCCGACTTCGGCTTTTACGCCGCCAGCACGGGCTGCCCTCGTGAGATGACGGGGGAATCGACGCTGAGGCGAGAGACCCAGCCGCCGTGGTTCGCGAGCTTGACGCCATGTGCTGCGTAGTCGGCGACAAAGATCGAGCTGTCAATGAGGTAGCAGAAGTGGTGCTCACCAGCGGGGACATCGACCTCGGCAATCCACCATCCGGCGGCTTCGCGGCGCATAGAGACCGGCGCGCGGCGCCAATCGGTGAAATCGCCGACGAGTTCAACGGACTGCGCGTGGGGCAGGAAGGTCTTGAACTGGACGCGGCCGCTGTTGGTGGTGCAGATCATCTCGTGGGCTCCGGGAGGCGGGTGGCGTTGGTGCGGCGCGGGCAGGCGCTGGATGGGTGAGGCGGCGAGCATCGGACGGGGGCAGAACACGCCGGTCCGCTTCTGTTATTTCCATCGGACTTTGGCGCGGCTGACTTCGCCGGGCGTGCAAGAATCTTGAGATCGCGCGAAGATTCGCGCATCGGGAGCCAACGCGCATGCCAAGTCAATGTTCGAACGCGGTGAGTTGGTGGTCGCGTGCCGGCAAGAGCCCCGGCATCCGGTGCGTTCGGGTGGGTTTGCTCATCGCGGCGGTTGTTGCGACTGTTCCCGGCGGGCTGGTAATGGCACAATCGGCGAGGCCGGCGATGAGAGGCGGCCTGATCGGTGGGCGGGCGGAGGCGGATCGCGTGGAGTTGTGGGCCGGGGCACGGGCAATTTTCGTTCCGATGGACGAGCCGCCAGAGGCGGGGGGGGCGGGTGCCGGTGGAACGCTGGCGGTGACGATCGACGGGACACCGGCGGAGGCCGCGTTTGTGCGGGTGTTCGTGGGCGGTGGCGGGGACAATGGCGAGGCCGTCGGAGGCGATGGGGCGGGCAGGATGGTGACGGCGGTTCGATGGGGGCGATGGTGGAGCCGCGGGGGTGATGGGGCCGGAGGGGGTGAAATCGAGCGCTGGGGTGTTGAGGACATCCGAAGCATGACGGCGGGCGGCGTTGGTGGAGTCGCGGCGGCTGGGGTGGCAGCAGGCCCGGGCGGTGCGCGCCGGGTTGGCTCGGGGTTTTTGCGTGTGGATGTGAGCGGTGTCGTGAACGATTCGACGAGGCTCGGCGAGAGCCGCGTGCGTGTGGGGGGGGTGGGGGTGGGGGATCGGGCGGTGTCGCTGCGGCGGATTGACTCGGAGCTGATCACGCAAGGGCGGGCGGTGGTGGCGGAGGTGCTGGGGCGGCGGCTGGCGCCGGGTGTGGATACGTCGGCGGCGTTGAATCTCTGCGGCGGGCTCGCGAGCCTGCCGATGGATCGCTGGCGCGCGGAGCTGGTGCTTGGTGCGCTCGGTGCGCCGGTGCCGGCGCTGGTGCCCGCGGCGGGGAGCGATCCGCGAGCCGAGCAGATGCTCACGGAGTTGAGCGAGCAGGTGGCGGTGCGGTGGCTGGCGGCGATCGGGCGATTGGATCGCGCCGATCGCGACGTCGCCCGGGCGATGGTTGAGCAGTTGTTTCGCATCGTGCGCACCGAGACGCACGCGATCCCCGTGTGGAACGCGCAGGATCCGTCGGAGCATCGCGTGTGCGCTGAGCTTCTTGATCCTGAGCGCGGGCGCGACGGGCTGGTGCGCGTCGCTCGTGAGTATCTGGACTCGCAGCGAGGGTCGGTGATGTGGGTGATTGACGACGCGGCGTCGGAGATCGCCGGAGAGCCGAAGCAGTTTCGCTCTCGAGTGGGGCTGGTGAATCTTGGCGCTGCGCCGGCGCTCTCGCGCGTGCGGCTGGGCGCGGGGGAAGAAGTCGTTGAGTCCATCGGCGGGCTCGCGGGGATCGAGCTGCTCACACCCTCGCCGAAGCAGCCGGGGGCGCGCAAGACGCCCGACTCGATCATGGCCATGCGCGTCGGCGTTGAGTCATCCAGCGCGGTCGTCGTTCACGCGGCGGTGCCGGTGCGGCCGCCGGGTCTTGATGTTGGGCCGCTGCTGCTGGATTGGACGGGCGAATCGTGGTTGACCGGGCGGATGCAACAGCCGTCAAGCCGTGCGAACGCGACAGCGGCTGGGGCGGATGCGGGCACCTCGGTCGCGAGCGATGCGTGGACCGCGACGGCGCGGGTGTACTTTGCGGAGGCGGGTGACGAAGCGGGTGGTGGGGTCGGCGAGGGGGCGTGGATGGTGTACTTGGACTGTCGGCAGGGTGCTGGCGCGATTCAGGTGGAGGATCGGGTGACGCTGAGCTTTGGCACGCGCGGGGAGTCGGTGGCCGCTCTGAGCGTGTGGGCCGATGGGCGAGCGAGCGATGCGCGGGGTGCGCCGGTGGGTGGGGTGAGGGTGGTTGCGAGAGAGTCGGATGTGAAGCGGAGCGCGGGTTGGTCGGCGTGGGTGCCGGTGCCGCGCGGGGCGATCTCGCCGGATGGCGTGGCGAAGCTCGGCGTGCAGCGCGTGGATCCGCGCGGCGTGCGATCGGCATGGCCAAGGCCGATGATGCCTTGGCAGATTGAGCCGGGGCGGGTGGGGTTGGATTTGGGGCGATGGTTGGGGCTGCCCGAGTAGGACTCGGTAAATGGCCAAATTATCAAATAGTCAAATGGCCAAATGAAGACCGGGGTGCGGTTGCCCTCGGGTTCATTGCGACCGCCCGCGCTTACACCGTCTCGATTTCCTTCTGCTTCGCCGTCACCAGCGTGTCGCACTCGGTTTCGTACTTCTTGAGCAGGTCCTGGATCTCGGTCTTGAGGGTTTCGATGTCGTCCTCCGCGACGTGGCCCGCAGCCTTGAGGTTGTCCGCGTGCTTGTTGCCGTCGCGACGGGCGTTGCGAAGGGCGACCTTGGTTTCTTCGGCGACCTTCTTGCAGAGCGTGGAGAGCTGCTTGCGGCGGTCGCCCGACAGCGGCGGGATGTTGATGCGGAGCTGCTTGCCCTCGCTCATCGGGTTGAGGCCGAGGCCGGCGGACTCGATGGCCTTTTTGATCTCGCCGATGATGCTGGCGTCAAAGGGCTTGACCAGGAGCTGGGTGGGCTCGGGAACGGAGACGGAGGCGAGGGACTTGATGTCGGATTGGCTGCCATAGGCCTCGATGCGGACAAGATCGAGGATCGCCGGCGAGGCACGCCCGGTGCGGAAGCCCTTGAGCTCGCGCTTGAGGTGCTCCATGCTCTTGTCCATGTGCTCCTGGGTTTCGAGCAGGATCGTGTCGGGGTCCATAGGTGGGTCCTTGGTGGCGAGTGCGGGAAACGGGGGACGGAACGGCAATCGGGAATCGGCAGTCGGGAATCGTGAAAACGAAGAGTGCTCGCGAGTCAGGCGTTTTTGACCGTCGTGCCCGTGACGCTGCCTTGCACGGCGGAGCGGATGTTGCCCTGAGGGCGGAAGTCGAAGACGAGGATCGGGAGATTCTTTTCCTGGCACATCGTGAAGGCGGTCATGTCCATGACCTTGAGATTCTTGGAGATCGCGTCGGTGAAGGAAATGGTGTTGAGCCGCTGCGCGTTTGGATCTTTCCGTGGGTCGGCGGTGTAGACGCCGTCGACCTTGGTGGCCTTGAGGATGATCTGGCAATCGAGCTCAAGCGCGCGGTGTGCGGCGCAGGTGTCGGTGGTGCAGAAGGGGTTGCCGGTGCCGCCGACGAGGATCACGACGCGGCCCTTTTCCATGTGACGCAGGGCTCGCCCGCGGATGAATGGTTCCGCGACGGCTTTGACTTCGACGGCGGACATGACGCGGCAGTCAATTCCCTCTGCAAGCAGCCCTTCTTTCAGGGCCAGGCCGTTGATAATGGTGGCGAGCATGCCCATCTGGTCGGCGGTGGCCTGATGGATGTTGCCGATCTGGGCCATCTGGGCGCCACGGATGAAGTTGCCACCTCCGACGACGATCGCCATCTCAACACCGGTGGCCTTGGCGAGCTTGACCTCGCGGGCGAGGACGGAGATTTCTTTGGGATCCAGGCCTTGTTGGCCGGCACCGCCGAGGGCTTCGCCCGAGAGCTTCAGGAGGACGCGGGAATAAGCGCGCGGCTGCGTCGGATGGGATGCTGGTGGGGCGAGTTCGACGCTGCTCATCGGTAACACCTCGTTGCACAGCCCCCGAATCCCCGGTGCCACACTTCCGGACGACCTCCGCCGGATCGTTGGTCGATGCGTGCGGAGGTGGTTGGGGTGTGGCTGGGCGATGATACTCGCCGCGGGTCGTGCCGGATTGTTGGCGGAGGCGAATCTGGTGGGGACCGAGCAACCCGATGCGACCGGCGTGCGAACAGGACTGGCTGGGGATGCGCGAGGTGACGGCGAGTGACCCGGGGCGGGGTTGCGATACACTGACGGGGACGGAGTCGGCGTTGGTTTGGACCTGACCGCCGCGAGTGTGAGCCGAAATGAGCCGATGGTTATGGGGCTCGGAGGGGTGTATGGGGGTGTGTGGGGTGTGGCGGCACGTGAGCCGCGAGCGGTGTCAACTTGGTGCCTGACCGGAGAATGTGAATCGCGTGAGCATGATGTCCACGAGTACGTCGCGAGTTGGGGACGCCGAGGCGCAAGGCGGCGGCCCTGAGCCGCTGTCCAGATGGGTGATGCGCTGGGTCACGCGTGCGAGCGTGATGGCGTGCGTGCTGTCGCTGGTGATCCATGTTGTGCTTGGCATGATCGGGTACGCGGTCCACGTTCGGCTGGGCGGCGGCGGTGGCGGCGGGCCGGGCGGGCCGGTTGAGGTGGCAACGATTTCGCAGACGGACTTGCAAGCGATCGAGGCGTCCGAGATGGCGTCGCTGGCGCCGGGTGTTGACGACCGGCAGACGGTGGATGTCGAGACGCACGTGCAGATCGAGTTGCCCGGCGGATCGGGCATGACGGATGTCGGCGACCTTGGCGATATCGGCGACGGGTTTGGCGGCGCGGGCACCGGCACGGGCATCGGCATCGGGACCGGCGCTGGCGGCGCGGGCGTTGGGACTGCAAAGTTCTTTGACGTCGTCTCGCGCGGCGAGCGATTCGCGTACATCGTGGACAACTCGGGATCGATGGGCGGCGAGAAGATCGCGGCACTGAAGAAGGAACTCGCATCCTCGATCGATGCGCTGCCTGAGACGGCCCAGTTCGTTGTCGTCGCGTTCAACACGACATCGGAGATCGTCGGCAAGCGGGAGCGATGGATCGAGGCCTCTGCCAAGAACAAGTCGGAGGTCATCAAGGACATCATGAACATCGAAGCGTTCGGCGGGACAGAGCCGATGCCAGCGTTCGGCCTCGTGTTCGGGAAGTTTCGGCCGAGGCCGGATTCGGTGTATTTTCTTACCGACGGGCAGTTCAACCCTGAGGATGCGGACCGCATCATCATGATGTGCCGCACCGCGGGGCGTGTGCCTGTACAGGCGATCACGTTCGTCTCGCGGGATGGCGAGGCGCTGCTGAAGAAGATCGGGCGAGATACCGGCGGCAGTTACACGCACGTGGCCGGCCCGGTGCCAGCGCGGTGAGTGGCGTTCGGTTTGGTCATTGGTGGCTTTGAGTATTCTGATGATGATGCGATCGTGGATCATCTTGTCGGTGGCGTTGCTCGGAGGCGGGCGATGCGTTGCCGCGCCGGGTGATTCGACCGCCCCCGCCCCCGCGAGCCCCACGCCTTCCATCCCGACGACACCAACATCAGCGAGCCCGGTCGCGCCGCCAACGCGCGTCGTGCCGGTGGCCGGCGCGGCTCGCGTGCGTCTCGCGCTGCGGTCTTCGCAGGTTGGCGTCGAGGGTGATCTCGTCGGCGTGTCGGGCGCGGGTTTGGTCCTCCGAGTCGCGGCGGCCGATGGCGTGCTCCAAGACAAGGCAATCGGGTGGGACACGGTGCGCACCGTCGATGGCGCCGGCCCGACTGCGATGACGTTTTTGCAAGTTGGCGAGCAGATCTGGCGCGGGCGCACTCGCATCGAGCGCGGCGACTTTGTGCTCGGCGAGCGGGTCATCGAGCCGCTGTACGCATCGCTGGTTGCCAGCGGGCGTGAAGGGACGAGCGCTCAGGCGTGGCCCGGGCTGACGGGGCCGACGGGCGCAGTCCTGGCGGAGGCGGCCCTGCGGTGCCGGTTGAATCGCGGATGGACGACGGCGGCGCTGGAGCCTTGGCTGGCGTGGCGAGCATCGGTGGAAGAGGCTGGACGTCTGGGCGGCGTGATCGTGTCGCCGGGTTCTGCGCCGCCGGGGCAGCAGGTGTGGATCGGTGGTCAGATGAGCGGCGTGGGCGTGACGGACGCGACGACAGGGCTGTGCGTGCAACTGCCGCCGATTTTCTCGGCCGCCGCGAGCGAGCGGGCGTTGCCAGCGATTTACGCGCTCGGCTCATGGGGCGCCGCCCAGCGGCGTGCCGGGAGCACGGGCGAACTGGCGATGCTGTATCGCGCAGCGATCGCCGGCGAGATGGCCCAGAGCGCCGGGCGAGTTCCGGATCCGGTGTCCACCGAGCTGATGAAGAGTGCCGACCCGGGCGTGCGTCTGTGTGCGGAGATCGTGGTGTCGCGACTGGGGACAGCGGCCCAGCGAGCCGAGGCGCGGTCGTTGCTGCGGCAGCGATTGGCGGTATCGCGAGCTCGACCGGCGGAATCTGAGGCGCAGCAGATGACACTGTCCTCGTGGCAAGAGTCGTGGGTGCGGGCGGCGATTGGTCGCTCGCTGCTGCTTGAGACGGATCTGAAATCCAAGCGAGAGGCGCTGGTTTCGTTGCTGCACGTGCCGGCGAGATTCGGCGATCAAGTGCCGTGGCTCGCGGCGATCTGTCTGCGTGAGGCGATCCAAACG
>JAIEQQ010000672.1 GCA_019747615.1 Phycisphaerales bacterium | reverse complement strand
CGGTGTCGTCGCGCCGGGGGCGATCGCCGGTGCACCCGCGCCCGGCTTGACCGGGCGCACGGTGTTCGGATTCGTGTTCGGCAGCTCTGGAACCTTCGCTGGCGGCGCGCTCGGTCCGGGCGTCGGCTCTGCGGGCCGCGGCTCCTGCGTCCTTCCGCTGGCCGCTCCGGCCTCAGACATCCCGACCCCTGCGACCGTTCCGGCCAGCGCGATCAGAAGCACGGCGCGACGAATCACCGATCCGCCACAGAACGCGTCGGTCGCGACGGTCGGGAACAGAGTGCTTGAACGTCGAATAGGCTGGTCGGTCATTGGGCTCTCCGTGTCTTCGTCGCTCTGCGTGTTGCACCACGCAAAGGTGCGGCCGGGCCGCGTGGTCGTCTGTCATCCGTCGGGCGTGACCGCGTCGGTCCTCAAACCAGGCTCGTGCCAATGCCATGTCCACCGACAACACGTCGGCTCACGCGGCATTGTCGCCGGTTCCCGGAAAGAAGCAAGGCAGTCACCCCGCCAAGGGTTCTATCGTTCGCCCTCGAATCGGTCGCAGCCACGCGCATCATTGATCTTCGGCGATCCGGTGTGCGGGACATGATTGGTCCGGTAGGCATCCATCGCGGCTCTCCAAATCGTCACGCACGGACCGACCAGCCCCCCCACTTTCCCACGCTATCAGCCCCCGCCCCCTCCCAGCCATCGCCATCCGCCGGCCTTGAGCGCCCCTCGCATCACCACGAGCCCACCCATCAACCCACCAGACTCGAAACCACGCCTGCGCGTCGTCAGCCTTCTGCCCTCGGCGACCGAGGCGCTCTGCGCCATCGGCGGCCAGTCGCTGCTGGTCGGACGCTCGCACGAGTGCGACTTCCCCGCCTCCGTCGCGCACCTGCCCGTGCTCACGCGCCCGCGCATCCATGATGACGGCTCACCGACCGCCGCCGCGTCGATCGACGCACATGTCCGCGAAGCGATGAGCCAGCAGCGCTCCCTCTACGAACTTGACGAGGCCCTGCTCCGCGAGCTGCGCCCAGACGTGATTCTCACCCAAGACCTCTGCAAGGTCTGCTCGATCGACCTCGCGAGCGTCTCACGCGTTGCGATGTCGCTCTCTCGCCCGGCCCGCATCGTCAGCCTGAGCCCCGAAACGTTCGAGGGCGTGCTGGACTCTCTGCTCACCGTCGGCGAGGCGGTCGGCCTCGCCGACGAAGCCGCCGCCCGCGTGACGGCGCTGCGTGAAGAGATCTATACCACCACCGATTTCACCGCCCACTTCACCGACGGTCCAAACGTCTCATTCCTGGAGTGGACCGATCCGCTCTTCATTGGCGGCCACTGGACGCCGCAGCTCATCGAGCGCGCCGGCGGCCGCCACCCGCTGAACGCCACTCGCCCGCTCCGCGAAGCGGGAGCCGCGGCGGGCCCGATCGGCACCTCCCTCCGCATCGCCGGAAAGAGCATCCGCATCCCCACCGAAGTGCTCGTCGCCTCGCAACCCGAAGTGATCATCATCTGCCCCTGCGGCCTCCCGCTGGATCGCGCGATCGCCGAGGGCAAGCGGCTGCAACAGCACGCGTGGTTCCGCGACCTGCCCGCGTCGAAAGCCGGGCGAGTCATCTGCGTTGACGGCAACCAGCACTTCAACCGCCCGGGCCCACGCTTGGTCGAGGCCTTCAAGTTCCTCGTCGGCTACCTCAACGATCGACCCGAACTCATCCCCGCGGGGTTCCCGTGGGTTACGCTCGATCAAGCGCCGCCGATCGCTCGCGCCTGACCCCCCCGCCCCCGTCGAGCCGTGTATCGTCTGGCATGGCCGCGCGCGCTCGCACCAGCCAGACCGTTCAATCACCGGCTCGCTCGCCCGAGCGGCAAACGCTCGCCGCCCTCAACACTCTCCTGGCCTCGATGGCCGACTTTGAGACTCGCCACGCGGCGGTCCTCCGCGCCCTTTCCCCGCCGCAACGCAAGAGCGCCGCGAACCTCTTGCACTACCTCGTGTTCCGTTCACAAGACCACCGCCAACTCCAGACTCGCCTCACCAATCTCGGCCTCAGCTCGCTCGGCCGGAGCGAAGCCGCGATCCTCCCGGCCGTCAAACGCGTGCGCGACGTGCTGGCTCGCCTGCTGGACCAACCCCAACCCAAGTCGCCCGCCCGCGCCGGAGACTCCGACGCGATCACCCGAGCCCGAGCCACGCGGCTCCTTGGCCGACCTCGCAAGGGTGCCGCCGCCCGTGAAACGCGGATCATGGTCACCATGCCCAGCGAGGCCGCCACGTCCCCCTCGCTCATCAAAGAGCTGCTGGACGCCGGCATGGACATCATGCGGATCAACTGCGCCCACGACACGCCCGATGCCTGGGCCAAGATGATCCGCAACCTGCGCCGCTTCCGCTCGCGCTCCGCCTGCCCCGTCCTGATGGACATCCCCGGCCCAAAGGCCCGCACAGGCGCACTCCGCCCCGGCCCGGCCGTGGTCAAGGTTTCGCCGCCGATGGACGACCTCGGGCGTGCCACGCGCCCCGCGCGGGTCCTTCTTGTCGTTGTTGCTGACGTCGACGGCGCATCTGCGCCGGCGCCATTGGCCTCGCCGACCGCTCCAGACGTCGACGACGCCGAGGCGTGTGACGCACGTCTGCCCATCCGCCTTGCCCGCGGCCAACGCCTGCGCGTCGGCCAAACGCTCCGCCTCACCGACGCCCGCGGGCGCGCCCGCCGTCTCCGCATCGTCAGCCGCACCAGCGACGGCTGGCTCTGCACGTGCGCCCGCACCGCGTACATCACGCCGGGCACGCACCTCTTGCCGCATCGCGATCACGCGCACGCATCAGCTCGCGCCAAGCCCGTGGCGGTTGTCGGCGATCTCCCCTCCGGTCCCGGCACCATCACGTTGTGCGAAGGCGACACGCTCATCCTCACCGCGAACCCCGCGCCCGGCGGCCCTGCCGCCGCGGGCGCACCGGCCACCATCCCTTTCACGCTCCCCGAAGTTTTCGCCGATCTCCGACGCGGGCATCGCGTGCTCTTGGACGACGGCAAGATCGAAGCCGTCATCACGCGCGCCGCGCCAGATCACGCCGCGCTGCGCATCGCGCGCGCTCGACCCGCCGGCTCACGCCTGCGCGAGGGCAAGGGCGTCAACTTTCCTGATACGCCGCTGTCGATCAGCCCGCTCACCGCCGAGGATCGTGCGCACCTGCCGTTCATCGCGCGCCACGCGGACATGGTCGGCTTCTCATTCGTCCGACGCGCGGCTGATCTTCAACTGCTCCGCGAGTGTCTCCGCACGCTGAAAGCCCCCGAC
This sequence comes from Phycisphaerales bacterium, assembly GCA_019747615.1. The sequence continues at coordinate 5,516 of JAIEQQ010000672.1, read as the reverse complement.
CTCGGCATCGTCCTGAAGATCGAGACCGCCGGCGCGTTCGAACACCTGCCCGAACTGCTCCTGGAATCGCTCGCCCAGCTCAGCGCTGGAGTCATGATCGCACGCGGCGACCTGGCGGTGGAAGTCGGCTGGGAGCGCCTCGCCGAAGTGCAGGAAGAGATCCTCTGGCTGTGCGAAGCGGCGCACATCCCGGTCATCTGGGCGACGCAGGTGCTCGAGTCGATGGCCAAACACGGCCTGCCCAGCCGCAGCGAGATCACCGACGCCGCGATGGGCCAGCGGGCCGAGTGCGTCATGCTCAACAAGGGCCCGTTCGTCGCCCGCGCCGTGCGAATGCTGGACGACATCCTGCGGCGCATGAGCGCGCATCAGGACAAGAAGCGCTCGATGCTGCGCCGGCTCAAGGTCGCGTCGGGGTTTGATTCGGCACCAGAGAAACCCGCGATCACGCCCGGGCGCTCCAAGAAATCCCGCTGATACGCAAGCGAAGTTGCCGCGCGCGACATCCGGTCATGGCCGGAGAGAGATTACACCTTCCTTCTGGAGAATGAGTGATGATCACCGCGCGCCCCGCCGTCAACTTCCCCATGTTCTCACTGATTGCTGCATGCGCCATGGGCGTGGTGACGGGCGTCACGGCCCCCGCCGCCGCGAACACCGTGTACAACGAAGCAATCACCGGCGATCTCTCGGGCAACCGACTTGCGCCGACGAACCTGGGCGTGCTCACGCCCGGCTCAAACACGCTGCTGGGCTCGACCGGCAATGCCGATCGCGACTACTTCCGCATCACCATCGCGCCAACACAGTCACTGACGAACATCAACTTGGTCAGCTACGTCAGCAACGACCGCGCCGCGTTCATCGGCGTGCAAGCGGGCTCAACCTTCACCGAAGACCCGAACGCCGCGGACGTCGCCAACATCTTGGGCTACACGCTCATCGGCCCCAACGGCGCCCCCGCAGGCTCAGACATTCTGGACAACATGGGCGTCGGCGGCGGCGCCATCGGCTTCACCGGTGCCCTCGGCGCAGGCACGTACACATTCTGGCTCCAGCAGCTCGGTGCGAACACGACCTACACGCTCGACTTCGTGGTCGTCCCCACGCCCAGCGCCGCGGCGTTGCTCGGCCTCGGCGTCCTGAGCGTCTCGCGCCGCCGCCGGCGCTAAAGCTTGCGTCAGTGCCTTGTTGAGTTGTACCGATCCCGCCACGCGCGCCGGATCTCACCGGCGATGCACGATCGCCCGCACTCCGGGCACACAATCCTGCTCGATGCCTCGCTCATCGACGGCACGATGTCGCTCAGCTCATACAAGCACCCCGGGCAAGGCAGCTTCCGCCGCTGCAGCGACTCCGCAATCCACACACGCTCGCGACGACGCAGGACGACAAAGCCGATATTGCACGCAACCGTCCCGACCAAGCTCAGCACAAGCACCGGTAACACATACTTCAGACTGATCTCTACCACCTCAAACGGGTGCAACGCGACGACGATGAGCGGCACAACGCCGGTGATCACCAGCGCGATGCAGATCAGCACATACTGAAGGTTTCGTGTGTTCTGCACGCCCAGTCTCGCAACCACGCCCCGCAGGCTAACCAAGAAAGCCAAAGAACCGCACAATCGCGACAAGCAGCGGCACACGCTGCGGATTCACCCGCGCAGCATCCAACATCCAGATCGCCACCACCGGCCACGCGACCGCGAGCACAGCGATCACCACCGGCAAGACGATCATGCCGGCGAGAGTGAGCTGGAGAACAGCCGCCAGCAAGGCGATCGGCGGAGCGAACGCGACGAACAACCTCATCGTGAACGAGGCTGCCGGTCGACGCGCCGGAACGAGACGCGCCGGGCTGCGCTTCACGAAAGATGATCCTTCGTTCGCGACGTTGGGGCCGACCGGCTCCTCGCACTTCGCGCAGCGCTCGTTCGCCAAGTTGTCCCCGCCGGTCTGCATCAATGAATCATAGTGATGCGCACCCCATCAACGCACCGCTCGCCAGATCAGCGAACCGAGCATCAACGCGAGGATGAACATCCCGATCGACCCCGCCCATCCCATGACCAGCAGCGAGAACACCCGCCACTTGTAGTCCTTGGCCAGCACGCGCCGGCGCAGCACCGAGAGCACCGCGAAGTACACTACGGGTATCGAGAGCACAAGCCCAACAACCGAGAGCCACACTGCAGGCCCAGACGCAGCCGCGACACCGAGCATCGCCAGCAGCGAACACGCGCCGCTCGGACCGAACAAGACCAGGTTACGGAACGCGGGCGACCGCTCCGGCAGAAGTCGCTCCACGACCTCCACAGCGCCACACTCCGGACACGTGCGCACCCCCGTCACGCGGCTCACCACCAGCCCGCGCAGCGGATACTGGCACTGCTCGCACACCGCGTTGTCTGCGCCATCGCCCATCGTGCGGATCGTTGGCACGTTCCCGTCAGAGCCGCGGGCGCGAGCACGCGGAGCCGACGTCGCTCGCGTCGTCTAGACATCTGCGTACCGCAACAACTCAATCCAGAAGGCCACGGCGCCGCCAGCGGCCACGACCACGATGCCATAGAGCCAGCCGAAGAACCAGATTGCGAAGGTTGAGCTCGCCACGTGCCGCGGATGCACCCGGCCCATGACCAGGATCGGTGCCGCCGCGATCGGCCAAAGCAGCGGCGTCAGTCCGACCGTCACTCCTGCCAGTGTCCACCCACACGCCACCAGCACGCAACCCGCCGCCGCGAGAAGGATCGGCACGCCGAGCACCACGGCAACTCCAAACACTCGCGAGCGCGCCGGCAAGAGCGTCACCGGGCGCGTGATCACGCCGCATTCTGGGCATCGGCACACGTCCGCCGAGCCCGCCTGCGCGATCCCCTCGAGGCAATAGCCACACCTGACGCACAACGGCTTCGACGCGGCATTCGTCACACGCAATCGTACAGCGGCAGTGGTCCGCGTGCTCGCGCACGCGGCTCTGACCGGACGACGCGTCCGACGGCCGCGCTCACTTGCCCTTGCTATCACCCCGCGCGAAGATACTCGCGACGTAGTTCAGGACGTCCGTCGCGCTGGTCTCGTTGTAGCCGAACTGCTTGATCATGCGCTGCTTGACCACGTCGATCTTCGCCTGCGTCTCGTCGTCAACGACGCTGCTCACCAGGTTTTTGAGCTTGATCGTGTCGCGTGAGTCCTCGAAGAGTTTGAGCTCCAGCGCTCGATACAGCCGCGCGTTGGTGTTGTACTCGAACTTCTTGCCGTCCAGCGACAGGGCCCCGATGTAGTTCATGATCTCCTGGCGGAAATCGTCCTTGCGGCTGTCGGGGATCTCGATCTTCTCCTCGATCGAGCGCATGAGCCGCTCATCCGGCTCCTCGTCCTTGCCGGTGTACTTGTTCTTGACCTTTTCCTTCTGGGTGTACGCCCGGACGCTCTCGATGTAGTTCATGCACAGGCGCTTGACAGCGTCCTCATCGGCGCTGATCGCTCGCTGCACCTCGCCCTTGATGATGTCCTCGTACTCCTCCTTCACCACCGCCAGAAGCTCCTTGTACCGCTTCTTCATGTCCTCGTCGTTGAGCAGCGAGTGGTGGCTCAGGCCGTTCTCCAGCTCGTTCATCACCATGAACGGGTTCACCGCGCGTTCCTCGATCGACTGGCGGCTCACCATCGCGTTGCTGATCTTGTCCTGCACATAGCGCGGGCTGATGCCCTCCATGCCCTCGCGGATCGCTTCTTCCTTCAGCTCCTTGATGCTCTCCTCGGTGAACCCGGGGATCGCCTTGCCGTTGTAGAGCTTCATCTTCTGAAGCAGCGTGAGCCCCGCCTTCTTCGGCTCCTCAAGGCGCGTCAGCACCGCCCACATCGCGGCAACCTCCAGCGTGTGCGGCGCAATGTGGATGTTCTTGATCTTCTGCGGCCCAAAGTCCTTGGCGTAGATCCGCACCTCGTCATCCAGGCGGATGTTGTACGGAATGTCAATCTTGATCGTCCGGTCTCTGAACGCCTCCATCATCTCGTTGTTCTGCAGGCGCCGATACTCCGGCTCATTGGTGTGCCCGATGATCATCTCGTCGATATGCGTCTGGGCGAACTTCTTGGGCTTGATCATGTGCTCCTGGCTCGCGCCCAGGAGGTCATACAAGAACGCGACATCGAGCTTCAGCACCTCGATGAACTCGCAGATGCCGCGGTTGGCGATGTTCAGCTCGCCATCGAAGTTGAACGCACGCGGGTCGCTATCGCTGCCAAACAGCGCGATCTTGCGGTAGTTGATATCGCCCGTCAGTTCTGTGCTGTCCTGGTTCTTCTCGTCCTTGGGCTGGAAGGTGCCGATGCCAATCCGGTCCTTCTCGCTCAGCACCACGCGCCGCACCTTGATGTGCTCCATCACCTTGCGCCAGTCACCGCCGTAGTGCCGCATCAGGTCCGCGTGGATCTTTCGGCAGAACGGATCAAGCTCGCCTTGGAGCTTCAGCTTCCCGCCGCCAAACGTCGGCGTGTACCGCTCGTTCAGCTTCGCGATGAGATCCGCCCTCGCCTCGCGCGGCACCAGCAACAGCGGCTCCTCGTGCATCGGGCACGGGAACTCATGCGTCTTCTCACCCGGGCCGCAGTGCTCATCCAGCATCCACGTAAACGTGTACAGCGCCCCCTCATCCGTCCGCGAGTAGTTCTCGATGCCCTTCTTGAGCAACCGCGCGATCGTGCTCTTGCTGGAGCCCACCGGCCCGTGCAGCAGCAGAATGCGCTTGTCCGTGCCATATCCCTCGGCCGCAGACCGCAGGAAATCCACGAGCTGCATCAACGCCGAATCCAGCCCGAAGATCGCATCGGCGCCCTGATCAAACGGATCACTGAAGAAGTGGTACCGAATGCAGTCGCGCTTGAACAGCCGGTACCGCTCGGCCCCGTGGCTCATCACGGCGTCAAACACCCGCTGATACGCGTTCCGAAGCACGCTCGGATTCCGCTGCGCGATCTCCAGATAATCGAAGAACGTCCCCTCCCAATGTACTTGGCCGAACTTCGTGCGATCGATCCGTGAATCGATCAGCGACGCAAGGTCCGCGCTCGGCGCACCCTCGGGCGGCAGCCCCGTGCCCATGCGCTCGTGACGCTCAGAGAGGTTGCTCTGCAAACGGACGCCGGTGAAGTCATTCATTGGCCCGCTCCTGTACGCCGTGCGAACGCAGCGACCAAGCGCCGCGATCCGTCAGCGTCGAATCCGCCTCAGCGCGCCGGTGGGCGACGCGGGCAATCTCCGTGACAAGACGAGGTCAGTTCAGATATCGGCACAAACCCGGCGCTCCGTCAGCGAGCACCAAATTCCACGCGGTTCTCGGTCCGCATCCGTCTTCTATACGGCCCCGAAGCCGGACGGTTCTTGTTCCGCTCGCGAGCATTCACGATCTGGAGCCGTCACATCATCGACGGAACCTCGGCGGTTGTCCGGCGTTGGTACCGCCGCGCCACCCGCCCGAGGTCACTCGCTCACCAATCACATCGCGA
>JAIEQQ010000248.1 GCA_019747615.1 Phycisphaerales bacterium | reverse complement strand
TCGCCGATCGCGCCGCGGATCGTGACGGTGCGGTTGGATTGGACGTTGAGGCTGCCGGCGTTGGCGAGCTGGAGATCGAGGTTGACCGGGTTGTAGAAGGACACGAGCCCACCGCCACCCAGCGGGCTGGTGAAGGGCGTGAGACGATCGCCGGCATCGCCGACCACCTCGGTGCGAACGAAGTTGTCGCCCGGCACGCCGTTGGCGTTGCCATCGAGCGACGCGTCGTTGGTCGCTCCGCGGAGACGGTTGGCACCGGACGCGGCGATCGTGAAGCGGTAGGAGCCTGGGCCGCTGAGCGCGTTCAGCGTGTCGGGGTTGGGCGTATTGCCGGGGCCGGCGACGTTGAGCGTGAGGTTGCGGCTGGTGATCGCGGTCGAGAAGGTGACGATCGCTGTGAGCGTCGCGTTGTCATACGACACGGAGTAGTCCACGCCCGGGGTGCCCGGCGCACCGCCGACCAGCGGGGCCAGCAGCGTTTCGGCACCCAGCGTGCCGCGAACCTGCTGGATCGTCAAAGCCTGGAGCAGCGAGGTGGCGCTGGAGATGGGCTGGTTGAAGGTGATGATCGCTTGGTAGATGCCGCCGGCGGTGGTGACGCGAAGATCGCTGACGCGGATCGACGTCGGCGCGGTGTTGGCCTGCGTCTGGCGGAAGTTGCCCGACTGCGTGACGATCGTGTTGGCGATGCGCAGGGTGCCGGGGGTGCCGGTCGCTGCGACGCGATAGGTCTGCGAGTTGGAGACCGAGCCAACTTGATTGCCGCTGATGGTGACCGAGGTGATGGTGGCGCGGCCATCGGAGGCGAGGTCGTCAGACGTGCCATAGAAGCCATCGACGCCGCGGAGGATGCCCGCAGCAACATCGGAGCGGATGAAGTCACCGGTGACGTTCACCGATCCGACCGAGCCGGAGAACACACGGTCAGCGGCGGAACCAACGCCGCCGAAGGCGCCGTCAGTACCCAGGTCACCGCCGCCGATGATCTGCGTGTCGGTCGCGGTCGCTGAGAAGTTGACACTCTGGATGCCGCCGCCGGCGGAGATGCGGCTGCTGTTGGAGCCCGCAGCCGTCACCGACCCGATGCGGCCGCCAGCGCGGATGCCCGCGCCGTTGAGCTGGCCACCGACCGAGACGCTGCTGATATCGCGCTCGATCGACACGACGCCGCCGGTGGTGCCCGAGACCGTCAGTGAGCTGAGGCCGCGAGCCTGGATGCGACGGTTGTTGACGCCAGCGCCGGTGCCGAAGCTGCCCAGGACGGAGACCGAGGAGATATCACCATCGGCCCGGAGGCCGGCAACGGTGCCATCGGAGCCGCCGGTCTGCAGGATGCCGCGGGTGAAGGCGCCGCTGCTGAAGGTGCCAAAGCCGGCGCCGGCGCCGATGATGCCGGTGCCGAAGGTGGCGTTGGACGTGAGATCGATGTTGTTAGCGCTGAAGGACTGGATGCTGCCGTCGACGAAGATGCCGGAGTTGCCGGCGAAGTTCGCGGCGTTGATGCGGAGTGAGCCGAGCGAGGCATCGTTCGTGGAGCGGATGCGCAGGCCACTGATCGTGGTCGACGCGCCGGTGGTGCTGATGGTGAGGCTGCTGCCGAGCGTAGAGCCGACGAGCACGAGCGAGTCGGTGGCGTCATCGAAGAACGCCTGACCAGCACCGGAGAAGGTGAGCGTGCCGGTCTCGCCGAGGCCGGTGGTGAAGGCGGTGGCGACGTTGGCCACCAGCGCCGTGTGCGCGCCGGGGACGGCGATGAGCACGCGCGGGTCGCTGGTCGCAGCGGGGTTGTAGGTTGAGCCGGTGAACGCGCCGCCGCCGGTGACGATACCGGCGCTGACGAAGCCGATCGAGGTGTCGGTGAACACGCGCGTGTTCGTCGCAGTGCCCGTGACCGACACGAAGCCGACGGTGCTGATGCCCGACGCGGCCAGATCGTTCGCGCCCTGGGCGTAGAGCCCGTCGGCACCGGCATTCATGCCGGCGGTGATGACGACGTTGTTCGTGCTGGCATAGAAGAACGCGCTGGCGACGCTGCCCTGGCGGACGGTGTCGGCGTTGGCACCGACGCCGCCGACGGTGCGGTCGGCACCGAGGTTGGTGATGCCGGCACCGACGAAGAGGCCGTTGGCCAGTCGCGAGATGATGACGCTCTGGATGGTGTCGCCGGCGACGATGAAGCTGGGCGTCGTCGTGCCGGTGGGCGTGTTGGGGGTGGCGTTGCTGTCGGTGCCGCGAACGGTGTAGACGGTGCCGATCGAGCGACCGGCGCTGATGGCGGTCTCGTAGATGCCGCCGGAGGCGTAGATGTAGGTGATGTCGCGACCGGCGCGGATGGTCGGGCCGTTGCGGATGCCGTCGCCGTTGACGGTCGCGGGGTTCGCGCTGCCGGGCGGGAGCTGCGAGCGGAACTGCGAGGCGATGACGCCGGTGGTCGAGGTCAGCGAGAGGTTCGGATCAACACCGATGTTGCCGAAGACCGCATCGCCGATGACGTACACCACGCCGAGGGTGCCGTCGCGAACCGAGATGTTGCCCAGCAGGTGGCCGGAGATGATGTAGAGCACGCCGAGGTCGCCATCGCGAACATCGACAGAGTTGATCGGGTCGCCGTTGGCATCGTTGCCCAGCGAGCGGAGCGATCCGTTGAGGATGTACACGTAGCCGATGCCGCCGGAGTGGCTGGTGACCTGGCCGGCAAAGTCGCCGAACCAGTAGATGCCGCCGATGCGGCCGAAGGCGGTGATGCGGGCGTCGGAGGCCTGATCGGAGCCGACGCTGCCGGGGAGCGCGAAGACGGGGCTGGCGAAGCCGGCGTAGACAAGACCGGTGATGGACTGACCGACGAGCAGGTCGGCGTAGAGCTGGCCACCGGCGGTGACGCTGCCGAGGTTGCCGCGAACGTCGATGACATCGGGCGTTGAGGCGGTGCCGCTCTGACCATCGATGAGGCGACGGCCGACGTTGCGTCCGGCGTAGACGGTGCCGACATCGCCGGCGACGTTGAGCGAGACGTTGAGGTCGCGCGAGGCGTAGAGATAGGTGACGTTGGCGGTGTTGGTGCCGCCGGTGCTGGTGTTGATGGTGCCGGTGAAGTCACCGCCGGTCACGAAGATCGTGCCGATGTTGCCGCTGGAGGTGATGGTGCCGGAGAACGAGCGAGCCAGGAGATAGACGATGCCGCCGCCGTTGCCGGTGGAGCTGATGCTGACGTTGGTCATATCGCCGCCGGAGTAGATCTGCGAGATCGATCCGTTGGCGTTGATGCTGGAGGCCTGAATGTTCCGAACGACCGAGAGGGCGGTGAGGGCACCGGTGCTGATCTGCGAGGAGCGGACATCCTGCGAGAACGAGAGGACGCTCACGCTGCCGCTCACAGCGATCGTCGACCGCAGCAGGCTGCGGGCGATGATGAAGGAGGTCAGGTTTCGTCCGACCTGGATGTTCAGGTCCGCGATGTCGTTGTTGACGCCGCTGGCAAAGAGCGTGCGCAGGTCGCCGGTGGTGACGATCGAGTTCGGACGCCACTCGCCCGCCTCGCCGTCGAGCGTCGAGTTCACAAACGCGCTGGCGATGATCGAGCCCACGCTGCCGGGGGCCAGCCCCGTCTGCGGGTCGGTACCACCGATGCCGCCCGCGGCCTGGAGCGACGTCGCGTTCCAGTTGCCGTTGCTGATCGTGATGGTGTTGAACGAGCCGGCGAACAGACGCGAGCGCGTCAGGTCCGTGTTGGTGATGGTGATGTTGTGGACGGTGCCGCGCGGCGCGGGCGCGTCACCCGGCGTGACGTTGCCGACCGGCGACGTGCGGGCCGAGCGCCAGAAGGCATCAAGGTTCGCAACGCCGATGTACGCACCATCCACGCGGCCGCCGACGATGTTGATGCTGTTGATGCCGTTGAGCGCCGGGCCACCGCCGCCCGTGCCGGCGGTGTTGCCGGCGATGATCACGCCACGGACCTGCGGGTTGGCGACGCGCGAGCCGCCGGTGACGGTGCCGATGTCGTTCTCAGCGAAGATGCCGGCCTGAGCGAAGGGGGTGTCGCCGGGGGCCGCGATGCCGTCGCCGATATCAACGGTGACGATGGATCCGGCGTAGATGGTGCCCTCGATGCCGCGGAAGACGCCGTCGCCGGTGCGACGCAGCGGGTTGGCGGTGACGCTGGTGATGATTCCGCCGGACTGGAGGATGACGTCGCCGAGGCGGTTGCCAGCCGAGACGCTCTGGAGGTTGCCGTTGCGAACGACGAGGCCCTGGAGATAGCCATCGAACGGGTGGCCAGCATCTTCGAAGACGCCGCCATTGGCCGCGTACTGGATCGGAACGAATGTCGTTCCGCCTTGGCCACCCTGCTGGATGTTGCCATTGAGCAGCGCCGGGGCCGGCGCGGGCGGTACAAACACACCCATCGGAGCTCCGACACCCTGCTGGAGGCCGACCGCGATATCGAGGAACGTTCCGAAGCGGCGATCACCGTTGGAGTTGCTCTCGGTGAAGCCGAGGTTGCCCGAATCAACGAGCACGGTATTGACGCTCGTGACGTCCACCGACACCAAGTCACCATTCGGCGTTGAGTTGCGGATGGTGCTCAGCGGCACGCCGGACCGCAACTGGCGAACATCGATCTCGCCGATGCCGTTGAAGTTCACGCTGCTGAGGCCTGGCGCCGTGGTCGTCAGGATCACGTTGTCCAGCGCGACGCGACCGAGGCCCGAGTTGTTCGTCACGGTCAGCGCTGCGCCACCGTTGAGCACCGCAGCGACCCGACCGACGACGCTGCCGACGCCGAGCGGAATGAAGAAGACCGTCGCGTTGCTGGTCAGGCGCGGCGCACCTGTGCCGCCGCTGATGTTGATCGAGTACTGCGCGCCGGAGTCGTCCTGGATCTGGGCTGTCTGGTTGTGGCTGATGTTGAGCTGGAACTGCTCGTCGAGCGTCGCGCCGATGCCGCCGAGAGCGATGCCCTGGAAGTCGAGGAATCGGATGTCTGAGCCCGAGCCGAGGTTGAACGTCGGCAGGCCGAGCACGATGCGCCCGCTATCGCCGTCTGCCGCGCGAGAGCCGATCACGAACCGATCGACGATCGAGTTCGGGCTCGTGGTCATGTTGAACGCCAGACCATTGATCAGGCGGCCAACGCGGAACTCGCCGATGTGGCCCGGGCGGGGCGACGCGCCGAACGTCGTGCCCGTGTTGAGCGTGAAGGGACCGGGCCGCGAGTTTGTGACTTCGCCCGTGGTGGTGTTTTGGAATCCCAGAGAGCCGGAAATATCCAAGAGCCCGATCGTGCCGGCGACGGTGAGCGTCGTGTTGTGGATGTTGCCGAAGGCCGAGCCGATGCCGCTGGTGCCCTCGTTGTCGGTTGAGAAGAACCGCCCGGTGTGGAAGCTGCCGAGGTTGCCACCGATGCTGATGGTTCCGCCGCGAACATCGCCGCCAGCGATGAACGAGTACAGGCTGCCATTGATCGAGATCGAGGCGTTGGCGATGCCGACATAATCCTGCGCGGTCTCGACCGTCGCCAGCGCCCCGCCGAGCGCCGTCACAGCGCCGTCGGGATCGATAAAGCCGTTGCCCATGCGGATCAGGCCGACGGAGCCGGACTGGACGAGGATCGGAGCCGCGGCGTTGTTGCCGCCGCCGGAGGAAACCATGCCGACGGTGACCGGGGCCTGGCCCTGGATCGTCGCGGTGTAGTTGACCGAGTTGTTGTCCTGCCCGTCGGGGTTCGTGGACATGACGAGGTAGTACACCTCGGTGCTGGGGGCCACGAAGTTGAACTGCACGTCAAAGTTGCTGGACGGCAGCGAGAAGTCGGGCGCCAGGAACGCGAACTGGTGCGTCGCCATCAAGCGGCCGTTGACATCCACCACGCGTGCATACAGCGTCTGCGTCGACTGCGCCGGCTGGCCGGGCACCCATTGCACGCTGACGTTGACGGTCGAGCCGACGTTCGCCGCGAAGGCGAAGACGTCGGTGCTGTCCTCGGCGTGGAACTGGGTGTTTCCGAAGCCGAGGGTGCCGCTGATGATGGCACCGCGCAGGCCGGTGCCGATGAACTCGGCGCCGGGGAGCAGGTCGTTGCGATAAATCCCGCCGTCGCTGGCGTTGCCGCCGAAGAACACGGGCCCGCCGCCCTGCACAGCGCGGGCGGCGCCGGCCAGAACGCCGGGGGCATCGGTGCTGGCCGGGTCGATGAAGATGATTCTCTCGGTCTCGGTGTAGCGGAGGAACTCGGTCGTGGCGCGGTTCGGGTCATTGGTCGCGCCCAGCACCGTGATCGGCGTGCCGACGATGCGCCCGGAGACCAGCACCTGACCAAGGCTGCGACCAACCGTCACCTGCGACGGGAAGACGCGGAAGCCGTCGCTCGGGGCGGTGCTAGTGACCAGTCGCGTGCCGCCGAGGTTGCCGTTGACGATGAGCTGGCCAAGGTCGCCCTCGACGATGATGTTCGCGCCGGGGTTGCTGATCACGATGCGCGACAGCGAGCCGTTGAAGCGCACGGCACCGAAAACCAGACCATCGATATTGAACTGGCCCCACGCACGCGCCGCCGGCAGCGTCGCGGCGTCAAAGCCCACGCCCTGCTCCGTGATCGGGTTGCTGACCGGCGCCGGCTGCGGCGCCGCGGGGTTCGGAACCGGCAGCGGGAACGCAGGCAGCGGCACCGCGACGAGCTGATTCTCCAGCAGCGTGCCCGTCAAGCCGAAGTGGTTGTTCGCGTTCGCGTACGGGTAGCGAGCCCAAGCGCCCGCGGGGTTCGCCGCCGGGCGATTCACCGCGCCGAAGACGCGAACCGCCTCGGTCACCGTCGGGTCATCAGCGCGAATCGCTCGCCCGATCGTGTTGTCACCACCGGTCGCGCCGCCGAAGTAGACCGCGGTGTTGCGGTTATCGCGGATCCAGGGCGAGCCGACGATGACCGTCGCCTCGGTGTCCTCAAAGCCGCGGAACTGCCACGCCGCACCAACGAAGCTGCCCTCAAGCGCAAAGCCGCCGGCGCGGAAGTCCGCCGCGAGGCTATCGCGAGCGCGCAGGAAGGTGAAGAACTGACCGATGCCGCCGACGTTCTCGTTGGGCTGGCCGGCCTGCGGAACCTGAATCGTGCCGCCGACGATGTTGAACGCGGCCCGCGTGTCACCCCGCAGGATGTTGATGCGGCCGATGCCGTCGTTGAAGTCCGGCACGCCGTCGCCGTTGGCGTCCGCGAGCAGTCGCGTATCGCCCTCGGGAATGCCCATGTCGATCGTGGCCTGCATCTGACGCCCGTAGAGGTCCAGAACGTCGATCGCGGTGCCGTCGTTGCTCACGCCCGGCGTGATCTCGGCGCGCCCGTAGAGCTGAATCTGAGCACCGAAGAGGCGTGCATCGAGATACGGCGCAAAGCGAGCCGGCGGGATGATGCCGGTGACGTTGTCCATCGCCAAGACCGCACCGCCCGCGCCCGCCGTGATGCGAATGACCTGGAAACCCTGGTCATAACGCACACTGCGGATCTGCGGACCGGCCGGCGCGTTCGGATCTGCCGGACGGCTCGCCACCGCGAGGTTTGCGCCCGCGACCAATGCTGTCGAAGCCTGGCCCGGGCCCGCGAAACCGCGAGCTTCCACGTTCAGGCCGGCGCCGCCCGTGCCCGTCCACTCGAACCCAACAAACGTGCGCGGCACGCTGTTCGCCGCGCCCGTCGTTCGGAAGACAAACTCCACCCAGGCGTTCGCCGGAAGTGTCACGTTCAACTGATTGCCCGTGCCTGGTGCTGCGATCGGAACGATGCGTGCCTGCACGCCGGCTGCGGACGTCGCAAACAAACCGAAGTTCGTCGGCGCGCCCAGGTTTGCGGGGATGTTGACGCCAGGGTTCGGTGCCCGATCATCAAAGCCCTCGACAATGCCCGTCTCCTGCGCAAAGCCCGGCACCTCCGCGCTCAGGAACGGGATGAAGTACCCGAAGGTCGTCGTCACGGTGCCGAAGCCCGGGTTCGCTGCGTCCGGCTGGAAGGTCGGGTCGTTCGCGGTCACCTGCAGCGTGAAGAGCAACTGACGCTGCTCGAGCTGCTCGATGCTCGTCGCAAGGCCGACGCCCGCCGCGAGCTCCGCTGCGCTGCGCTTGGATCGTGCGCCCTGCTTGGCACGCTTGCCCGACCGCTCGATCATCTGAGCGTTGCGGGGCGAGGTACCAAGGAGCTTGTCCATCCAGCGCTGCATCGTGCTCATGTCTGTACTCCTGCGTCCCAAGCGAGAAATGCCGGACGCTGAATCACCGTCGATTGATCTTCGCATCGCGGCAGATCGCCGCGAGGCACTCCCAACTCATCACACGCGAACCGAACTCTTCAAGGCCCTCAGACTGCTTAACCAGAACTCCGACCAACCACCCCTCCGACGTGCGACGGATAGCGCGGGCCTGACGACAGGCCGCAAGGCTCAAGCGTACCGCGCATGTGAATCGCTCGCAAGTGGAGAAGCACCAATGGGTTGGATCATTTTTCGACGTCGCGATGCGACGCATTCCTCCGCGCAAGGCGCCACCGAACGAGCCGCCGAACAGCGACTCGCCCAACCCTCGCACGAGAAACGAAGCCTTGGCTCAACGAGCGTCGAGCCACTCTACTTCGTAACTGGATGTCTTTTGTTCCATCTTTCCGTCACGGTCCGATGTCTTTGGCACAATCTCGCGCAGTTCCGCGCCCGGTTCGCACCCCCGTCCGCCCGAGGATCTCCGCCTTGCACCCCCTTCTTGCACCCGCCGCGGCCCTTCCC
>JAIEQQ010000647.1 GCA_019747615.1 Phycisphaerales bacterium | reverse complement strand
GCGTTGCACAAGCCAAGGCAGAACGCCCGGCTTCACCCTGTCCACCCTCAACCGGCCGCACGAACCGCTCGCGTCAGCAGGTTCGTGCGCCCCACCCCCACAGTTTGCCCGAACTACCAGCCAATGTCAAGGGGAAAACCCGAAAGAGCCTTCAGCCGCCAGCCTTCAGCCTTCAGCCGCCAGCTTCAATCCAGCAGCCAAGACCATCGACCCGCCCGGTCTTGAGCTGAAGGCTGATCGCTGGAGGCTGGAGGCTCCCCTACGCCATCCCATCCAGCATCTTCGCCATGTCGATGTCTTTGTGCGTGATTCCACCGGCATCGTGCGTCGAGAGCGTCATCGTGACCTTGTTGTAGCGGATCAGGATGTCCGGGTGGTGCTGCTGTCGCTCGGCCTCCGCCGCGGCTTTGTCAACAAACGCCATAGCGATCACGAAGTCCTTGAAGATGAACGTCCGCTGGATGGCCTCGCCGACATGTCCCCATTCCGGACACGCCAGAAGCGCCTGGGTGACTTGGTCGTCGTTCAGCTGCAGGTGCGCCAGCGGGGCCGCGGGCGGTGCGCCCTTGGCGGAACTTGGGGTGGATTTCGGACCTTTGGGCTTGGCCATGGTGGGCTCCATACGCGAACTTCAGACGTCTCATTGTAGAGGCGGACGTGTTCGGTGTACGGGCGGTGCGAGCGGGTGTGGATGAAATGGCCGTACGCTGCGTGCGTGAGCGAGCCGCCAGCGATTCAACCCGCGACCACCGTTCCCGAGATCACGCGCCTCGCGCCATCGCCCACCGGCGCGCTGCACCTTGGCAATGCGCGCACATTCCTCGTGAACTGGGCTCTGGCTCGGCGTGCCGGCTGGCGGATCGTCCTCCGCATCGAGGATCTCGACGGCCCTCGCGTCAAGCCCGAGGCGATCGACGGCGTGCGTCGCACGCTCGAGTGGCTCGGCATGGACTGGGACATCGGGCCGCTGATCCAATCCGCTGATCCGGCGCCATATGTCAACGCGATGCGCTCGCTCGCCGAGCGCGGCATGGCCTATCCGTGCGAGCTCACGCGAGCGGAGATCGAGGCCGCCGCGAGCGCCCCGCAGGCGATCGATAGTCCCGCACTCGCCACCGGCTCCGCGTCGCTCGCATCGTCACCGGCAACCGGCGAATCGGTGTTCCCCAGCTCGCTGCGGCCCTCGATCGCTGGCGCGCCCACGGCATTCACCGAGGCCGCGACCAACTGGCGATTCCTCACGCCGGCGTCGCGCGTTGTTCACTTCGTTGATGATTTCGCCGGCCCGCAATCGCGCTGCCCCGCCGAGACGATCGGCGACTTCGTGCTCTGGACCAAGCGTGCGCA
This sequence comes from Phycisphaerales bacterium, assembly GCA_019747615.1. Next base: position 7,369 of record JAIEQQ010000647.1, on the reverse strand, counting down.
GGCGTCGTATCAGCTCGCGGTGGTCGTCGATGACGCGCGCCAGGGCGTGACGCGCGTCGTGCGTGGTGATGATCTGCTGGACTCCGCCGCTCGCCAGATGCTGCTCTACGAAGCGCTCGGCCTCGGCACGCCGCCCCGCTACCTGCACCTGCCGCTGGTCGTCGGGCCCGACGGCCGCCGCCTGGCCAAACGCCACGGCGACACCCGCGTCGATACCTATCGCCAGCGCTTCGTGCCGCCCGAACGCCTCATCGGCCTCATCGCGCACTGGTGCGGGCGCGACACGCTCGAACCGATGAGCGCTCAGGACTTCGCATATTCTCTGGACATGGCGGCGTTCGCGAAGCACCGCCACGGCCCGATCCAGTTCACACCGGAGGATGACGCATGGCTGCTGCGCGGCAACTGACAATCGAACGCTTCGCCTCCCTCGCGTTGATCGGCGTGTTCGCAGCAATCCTCGCGCTCGGCCCGGCCGGATGCGACGATCGCTCCGGTGCCAATATCGCCACCGTCTCCATCAGCGGCAAGAAGTTCCACCTCGAACTGGCGCTCGATATTCAAACCCGCTTCCGCGGCCTTTCCGAACGCACCTTCATCGAGCCCGACGGCGGCATGCTCTTTGTCTTCCCGCGCGAGCAGGTCGCCGTCCACGGCTTCGTTATGCGAGACTGCCCCATCCCGATCGACATCATCTACCTCGACTCCGCCGGGCGCGTCGTCGCATCACACCAGATGACCCCCGAGCCGCCTCGCGACGCAACCAAAGGCGAGGGCACGCCCGCGGATGCGAACAACCCGACGTACAACAGCCGACTCAAGCCCTACAGCAGCCGCTTCCCCGCGCAGTTCGTCATCGAGCTCGCCGGCGGCACGCTCAAGACCCTCAAGGTCAGCGATGGCGACCTGATCACGTTCGATCGCGACGCGCTGCTCAAGCGAGCTCGCTGACACGACGAGTCCGAGGATGCGGTGCCATTGGGTACCCCCTCTCTCCGAGAGGGGTCCAGCGACCGGCAAGCGATTCCCATTCCAACATCCCCGCGAAGTGTGACTCCAACCTTCGTCACCGATCGCGCAACCGGACGCCGTGCCTGAGGCTCGGGGAAGGCACGGGCCGCGCGCAATTCGAACGCCCGAGAACGCGCGAGCTTCAGCCCAACCCCACATCCGCCGATAGTCACTAGACCCACGCGCGCCCCAGCTCGCACGATCGAGTTCCCTCATCACGATTGCCGATTGCCGTCCCCTCCCGACTGCCGCTCCCGCTCGCTGAAAGCTGAAGGCTGATAGCTGATGGATTCCGTCCCCCCCCTCAACGTCTTCGTCCTCGTCGCGGGTGTCCCGCTCGAAGCCGCACGCGCCCGTGCCGGCGCGATCTGCGCGTTCTGTCCGGTGCGAGAGCGCATCGCGATGTCCATCGAATCGCTGAACCAGGCCTGGGCGGCGCCGGCGCTCCGCAAAGCGATCGACGCCAACAACGTCGTCATCCTGATCACGCGTGCCGAGCACGCCCGCCCCGCACGCGATCGACTGGCCGACTTCGCCGGCGACGCCGGCGTGCCGCTGCTGGTGATCACCGATGCACCCGCGTCACTCGGCTCCGGTGCCGATGGCCCCGTGGTTGAGCTGGCGTTCAGCGCCGACGATCGGCACGTCGCCTCGGTGCTGCTTGGGCTGCTGGCGTCCAGCCGCGCCACGCGCGAGCTCTCGCTCCGTTGCCGCGCGCTCGAGCGCGCGACGCAGGCGGCATCAACCATGCTCGAACGCACGCACGATGAGATGGAATCCGCAGCCCTTCTGCAACGAGAACTTCTGAACCACGATCTGCCAAAGATCGACGGCCTCTCGATCGGCTCGATCTCGCGAGCCAGCTCCAGCCTCAACGGCGACATGTTCGATGTCGTGCGGCTCGGGCCGGACCACCTGGGCCTGCTGGTCGCCGATGCCGCGGGCCACGGCGTCTCCGCCGCGATCACGCTGATGCTCCTGAGCAAGCTCATGCCGATGACCGAGTCGCACGCGCCGGGGGCCAGAGTGCTCTCTCCCGGCGAGGCGCTCTCGCGATTCAACGATGCCTTCATCGATCGACGCGGGCCGACACACCTTCTGGTCACCGCGGCGTACTGCGTGCTCGACATTCGAACTTGGGAACTCGAGTCTGCCGTCGCCGGCCACCCGGCACCAATCGTCTACTCCAGCGTCGGCCGCGTCGAGCTCGATGCCGGCGGCCCACCGCTCGGCGCGATCTCCGATGTCACGTACCCCTCGCTGAAGGTCGGCCTTGAGCAGGGCGACTCGCTGGCGATCTACTCCGACGGGTTTGAGCGAGCGTTCGAAGGCGCGTGTACGGACCCGAACGCCGCGTCGCTGCCGGCGCACGAGCGGCACTTGTGGCATTTCGCACGCATGGCGACCCGCGCGAGGCAAGAGGGTGCCAGCCTCCGAGAAGCCATCGCCGATCTCGAACGGTCGCTCGATCAGCAGGGCGGCTCACTGCACCAGCCCGATGACATCACACTGCTAGCGATCCGACGCGAAGCGGCGCAGCAAACCGCAACGCTCCGAATCGCGGCATGACGTGTCGTCTTCCGAATTCCTGATTGCCGGTTCCCCAGTGCCTGATGCCCAGTGCCCAGTGCCTATGTCCTCACCTCAGCGCCTTGCGGAGCTCATCGGCGATGCGGGCTTCGAGGCCGTTGTCTTCGGCGCGTTTGAGCAGTCGCGCCGCGGGGGCTTTGCGATCCAGGCCTTGGAGGGTGACGACCGCCGCGAGCCAGGAGGAGCTGGTGCCCTGTTTCTGGGCAAAGCTCACGGCGAACTCTGACACGCGCGACAGTGCGCTGCGAGAATCGCTGGCGGTCTCGAACTCGACCGACACAGGCCGGTACGCCAGCGTCGGGTCGAGCTGATAGGCCATTACCAGCAGCGCCACGCCCTCAGCCGGCTCGCGTTGGCCGATCAGCGCCAGCGCGAGCAACCGCATGGCGACGACGTCGCGCGGGAACGCGCGCAGGTGTTCGCGGAGCGCGTTGGCGGAGGCTTCGAACTCTGATTCGCGGATGGCGAGCACGCCGCGATCAAAGGCGGAGATGATGATCGGCTGCTGCGGTGTGTTCGGCGCCGGCACGATCTGAGCGGGCTGGTTGGGCGTCGTCGCGCCGGGAGTCGCCGGCGTCGTGGTCATCGGCCTGATCTCCGGGTTCACGCGCGGGTCCAGTTCGTTGTAGCTGCCGTAGACCGGGTCGGAGTTGTTATAGAAGTAGTTGTCCCAGACGCGATCGGCGCGAATGAAGCCGAACGTCACGCTGTTGGATCTGCAGAAGCCGGTTCCAATATAGCCATCGGCCCAGTGCCGACGGAAGTACACGTTCGGGCTGTTGACGCTAAACCCCACGCGGAAGTTGTCCGTGGCGAAGTCCCCACGGATCGAGACGCCCGAGCGATCGTCATACGGCACCGCGACGATCGAGTCGCCATTGTTCTGAATCGTGCCAAAACGCGGGCCCACGGCGTCTGGCCGCCGACTCGGGTTCCGGCGGATGACGTCATCGCCTCGGTAATACCGCACCGGCGGCCGGTTGTACCCCGGGCCGACCAGCGCCGGCCCGAGCGTCGGCGTGATTGGCAAGTTCGGTGGCGAAATCACGCCCGGCGGATAGCGCGACGGAGCGAGCCCGTTTGGTCGCGTCGTTGGCGAGCCGGTCGTCGGCGAAGTCGGGGTGATGCCCGGTGAAGTCGGCGCGATGACGGGGCCAGCCGGTGCGCGGGGGGCGGTGTTGGCCGGTGCCGCGGGCGTGCCTTGGGCGAGGGCGGCGGCGGTCGGCACTGCGGTGCCAGCGACGAGCGCAAGCGCGATCGAAAGCGATGAGAGCATCGCGCGGCGCATCGATGTCGGCGCGATCGATCGCAGCGCGGCGAGGTCAGGTGTTCGTGGGTTCGTGGGTGTCGCGTGAGCGTTCATCAGAATCTCCGGGCCGACGGCCGGCACAAACATCAAGACCCCTCAGAGAATCCCCAAGATGCGTGGATCGGCCAAAGCAGGCGTTTGCCACAGGAAAGTGTACGACTCCACCGTGGGTTTCGATGCAACGATCAGGCCATCTGGTTCGGGATATCGAACCGAATCCGACGACCGGTTGGGCCCAGCACGAACCCCAGGTCAGAAAGGTGCTCATTCGGCTGCGAAGGCGGCGCGCCGCGGTTGGAGCCGGAAGGTGCGAGGGTCCATTCCGGCCCAAACGATCGCGGCCCGCGGAAAATCCGCGGGCCGCGTGGTGGTGTGCAGAGTTGGTGGAGCGTCGAGGGATCCGGGCGTGGCTTAGTCGTTGGAGCTGTCGGTTTCGTCGGTCGAGTCGCCGGCGTTGGTCTGCTTCTCAAGCAGCTTGCGGAGGTAGGCGTTCTCGCGGCGGGTGGCTTCGAGGTCGAACATGACGTACTTGACGGAGAGTCGGAGGTAGTCGAGGGATTCCTGGAGGTCTGAAACGGTCTTCTTCATGCGGTCGTGGCGGTCTTTGGTCTCGGTGGCGAGCTCATTGAGCCGCTCGCGGTCGCCTTCGGGAAGGGTGCTGATCTGCTCGAGGAGGTCGCCCAAACGCTTCTGGAAGTCCTGGTCGTTCATTTGCGATCGTCCTTTCTTGTGCCGCGCTGTGCAGGGTTTCCCGTGCGAGCAACGCGGCGGATGTGGGGGCGTGCGAGGCTTCTGTCCCGTGTTCGCGTCGCGGTTGACGGGAACACTGAACATGAAACAACGCCCGCGCCGGGACTCGATGCGCTGGCGTGCCAGGCGCAAAGGTCCGGAAAAGGGATCGATCCGTCGATGAAAACGAGGTTCCGTCCTCAGGCGGAGTGTATCGGGCTTGCGGGATGAAGGTGGGTCTGTGCCGGGTGTTGCCGGGGGGCGACACGCCGGGGTGGTGCGGTCACCGCATGTTGTCGAACCGCTTCATGGCGTTCATCGCGCCGCGCGGGGCCTGCTTCATGAGCAGGGCGATGGCACCGGGCTCGGTTTTCTTTACTTCTAGAACAACCTTGCGGAGGTGTTCATCTCGGACTTGGGCGAAGCGGCGGAAGAGGTCTTCGAGCTCGTGACGGTTGAAGCGGGTCATGGGGTCGCGCAGGCCGGACTGAGCCGCGGCCCAGTCGATCAGCGAGCCGCCTTGCTCGCTGTAGCGGTAGAGGGCGAGGGTGGCCTTGAGCCGGGCGGTGGCGGTGGTGAACGGGTCGGTGGCCACGTCCGGTAACTTCATCATGACTTCGCGAGCGGCGACGGCTCCGCGATCACCGAGCAACGGGTCGTTGGCACTGTCGCCGGTGCTCATGTCGTGCAGCTTCGGGGCGTCCTCGGCGGGGATGAGGTTCGCAATACCGGTGGAGAGGGTCTTGACCCCGGCACGCTCGAAGCGGACGATGACTCGCTGGCAGGGTTTCCCCTCGTGCGAATCCGCGGTGACGGTGGTGATGACGCCGACGCCCCACTCCGGGCGATCGAGGTGGACGACCTTGTCCCCAAAAGACCATTGTTTCAGAAGCATCCGCGAGATCCTTGCATGCAGTGGGGCGGGCGGGTTGGCCAGCGAAGTACGCAGCCACCCAGAGCACAACGCCCTGAAGGGAAAAACGCCGAGATCATGGTCAAACATCGACGAGCGATCGACCCCGAAAAGCCAGGGCACTCGCGAAGGAGATCGCATTATCAAACGACCGTCACCGGAGGGGCCGACTGCCGAAGCAGAGCCCACAGCGGCGGAAAGTCCGAGGCGAGAACAAGGCCAAGGCGGAATCCCGCAATGAACGGGACGAACAACCTCACACCCCCGGCCCGAGAGGCCTAGTATACACCATCGGCAAAGGCTGTGGGAAATTTCACAACTTTCCACAATTTTGGCTGATCGCTCACCGTCGGCCGGAGGCGACGGCGACGTCCTTCGCGGAGAAGGTGATTGGGGGGGATGGGGCGGGGAGAAGCGTGGGGGATGGGGATTGGGGCGAATCAGATTGTTCGGGCAGTGGACTAGCGGCTCGGCCGCGCAGATTGATTGAGGAGCACCATGATCGAGGCCCTGAAGAGCGACGAGATCATCAACAAGGTCGGCGGGCGTTTCAAGCTGACGGCCCTGATCCAGAAGCGCCTTGTGCAGCTCATGGACGGCGCGCGGCCGATGGTCGAGCGCAACGGCCGGAGCGACCTTGAGCTGGTGATCGAGGAGATCTTGCAGGACAAGATCGTGCCGGTGTTCGACGAGACGGACCCGGAGTTCAAGGCGGCGATCCCGGATTGGAAGCCGCGGGCGTGAGTGGGGTTGGGGCGCGGCGGGTGTGACGGCGGAGCCATGTTCCCGAGACGAGCGCGATGAATGGTCGCGAGCGTGAAGGGGATCGTGTACACCACGAAGAGGACAGTGGACATCGAGCGTTCGAGGCCACACATCCGGTAGCGACTTTCGAGTCGTGCGCCGGGTGATTGCACGGGCGCGACGACCTCGAGCGTGAGCGGCCACTGACCTTTGCGGAACGACATGCGATCGTGCAAGGGGTTCTCGTCGGTGAGCACCGCGACGTCGGACTCGCGGTCGGGGACGGTGCGGCCGTTGAGTGCTATGTGCACCCGAAGTTCAAACGGGTTGGCTGACGCGTCAGATGCGTCTGGGTCGATCACGACCGCGAACGATTGGTGGCAGGCGGCGCCGTACCACTGGTCGAGCGTGAGTTCATAGGTGCCGGGGCGCGAGAGGTCGTAATGGCCGCGAATGGGGGCGGGCTCGCCGCGCTCGGCGCGGGAGGTTTCGGCGGAGAAATCGAAGGCGCGCTTGAGGCCGAAGGCTGACCAGGTGAGCACGGCGAGGGCGATGACAAACCAGGCGCTCACGATGATCCGCTGCGCGAGCGACTTCGGACGCGATGGTGCGGGCGAGTCGGCCATCGGGAGGTCGATACGGGGCGGAGCGGGGCGGAGTTGCGGTATAGAGGAACTTGCTGGCGTCTGTTGGAGGCGCTCTTCACGCCGAAGGCGTGCATCGCCAGTAGCCGGGGCGTGGAGGAGGCTTTGCGACGACACCCCCGGGAACGGCCGCGCTCGGCCTCTCAGCCTGAAGGGCTGGGCGGCGCGTTATTCCCAGATGTATCGCTCGTCACGTGCGATGCCGTACTTGTCGAGGAACGCTCTCATCTCGTCAATGAAGCTCACAGATTTGTGATGCTCTTTCTGATTGGCGATGTACTGGCGGAGTGCATCGACGCCGGACTCGCCGATCGAGAAGGCGAAGTAGCCGTCCTGCCACGCGAACGTCTGGTGCTGACCTGCCCCCCAAATCCTGATCCAGGGCCTATGAGAGTCCCGACGGCTGCCGGTGGCGGCCAGGAGGCTCTT
>JAIEQQ010000650.1 GCA_019747615.1 Phycisphaerales bacterium | reverse complement strand
AGCACGTTGCCGCCGAAGTCCAGCACAAGGCAGTCCGCTTTGCCGGGGTGCAGCCGGAATCCTCGTCCCACCATCTGATAGTACAGGCCCGGCGACATGGTCGGCCGCACGAGCGCCACGCAATCGATGTGCGGGGCGTCAAAGCCGGTGGTGAGCACATTGACGTTGCACAGGTACTTGAGATCGCCCCTGCGGAACCGCCCGAGGATCGCGCTGCGGACGCCGTCGGGCGTGTCGCCGGTGACGAAGCCACACTCAACGCCATGCTTGGCCCTGAGCACATCGACGATGTGCTGCCCGTGGCGGATGCCCGACGAGAAGATGAGCGTGGCGCTGCGATCCTTGGTGTGCGCGACGAGTTCGGTGCAGGCGCCCTCGACCAGCCCTTCCTTGTCCATGAGGTCCTCGACCTCGCTGGCGACGAACTCGCCGGCGCGGACGTGCAGCTCGTCGGTGCTGACCTTCTGCAGGCCCGCCTTGGTCTTGAGCGGCGACAGGAATCCCTGCACGATGAGCTCGCGGACGCCAACCTCGTAGCAGACGCGGTTGAGGATGTTCTCGGCGGCGCAGATCGAGCCGGACTTCATGCGGTACGGCGTGGCCGTGAGCCCGATGACCCGGACGTGAGGGTTCACGACCTTGGCGTCGGCGATGAACTGGCGGTACATCCCGTCGTCTTCGGCGGGCACCATGTGCGCCTCGTCGAACGCGCCCGGGGTCTGGCCGAGGCGGCCAGCCGCGCCAAGAGTGCCTTCCTGGCCAACATGAGCCACGAGATCCGCACGCCGCTGACGGCCATCCTGGGCTTTGCCGAGGTGCTGCGCGAAGAGGGCGACATCGACTCCGCTCCGCCGCACCGCATCCGGGCCATTGACACCATTCTCAGCGCGGGCACGCACCTGTTGTCGCTGATCAACGACATCCTGGACCTCTCGAAGATCGAGGCCGACAAGATGATGGTCGAGCGGATCGAGATGTCCCCTCTGGCGGTGCTCGGCGAGGTGCACACGCTGCTGGCACCCAAGGCTACCGGCAAGGGCATCACGCTGGGGCTCACCTTCACATCGCCGGTGCCCGAGCGGATCATGAGCGACCCCACGCGACTGCGGCAGATCCTGATGAACCTCGCGGGCAACGCCGTGAAGTTCACCGAGGCGGGAAGCGTGACAATCCTGGTGGGTACCGATGCCGGAGCCGGTTCGCCGCGGCTGACCATCGACATCCAGGACACCGGCCCGGGGATGAGCTCCGAGCAGGTTGAGAACCTCTTCAAGGCCTTCGGGCAGGCCGACGAATCGGTGACTAGGAAGTTTGGCGGAACTGGCTTGGGGCTGACGATCTGCCGCCGTCTGGCCGGGCTCCTGGATGGGGATGTCCAACTGCTGCATACTCAGCCGGGCAAGGGCTCGTGCTTCAGGCTCGTGCTCCCGCTGGAAGCGCCGCCGAACACGGCGATGGTGGATCACCTCCCCGACGCCGGGCGAGCGCGCACTCCCGCGCCGTCCAAGGCCACGCTCAACGGGCGCATTTTGCTGGCCGAGGACGGCCCGGATAACCAGCGGCTCATCTGCTTCCACCTCCGCAAGGCCGGCGCCACGGTGAATGTCGCCGACAACGGCCGGATCGCGCTGGAGATGATCGAGCGCGCGGCCGGCGCAAGGGCCCCCTACGACATGCTGCTGACCGACATGCAGATGCCGGAGATGGACGGGTACACACTGGCGCGCGCGCTGCGCACGCGCGGCAGCCCCCTGCCGATCGTGGCGCTGACCGCCAACGCGATGGCCGAGGACCGGGCCCGATGCCTCGAAGCGGGCTGCGACGACTACACGAGCAAGCCCATCGACAAGGCTGCATTACTGGAAACGTGCGGCCGTTGGATCACCGGTACGCGCCGGACACTCACGGAGCCAAAGGCGGCATAGCGCTCGGATCGACTCTTTCCGCGTGAACATTCCGAATGTGGGAATGTTCCCACATCGCGAGCTTCGCGTCGAGCGTGGAGGGTGTGCCAGTTCCGTGACCGTACGATTCGACATGCCCGCTGGTGCGCCATCTCGCCCTCAGAACCGTGCAGACGTGGCGTCGCCTTCACCTGGGAAGGCACTCGCTGTCGCCGGTCGACAAGCGTTCCTCAATCCGATCACGACCGTCATCCTGGAGTTCCCCGCGTCAGTGCAGACGTTCGATCCGTCAGCAACGAACGGTGGCAAGCGACGGCTGGCCGTGGTGTCGCTCGCCGATGGCCGAGCCGCCGCATTGATTTGCCAAGTCCTCCTGGGAGCGGGCGTGAGCATCAGGTCGTCGATAGGACGTGGTCTTGGAAGCGCGGATCTCTGGGTGACGAATCCAACAGGCAAGTCGCTTGCGATTGCAACGCGATGGCGAGAGCGTCGAGGTGGCCGCGCTCTGGCGATCGTTGGACGGCCTTCCCTTCGAACACAAAAGGGGTGGGCCGCGCTCGGAGCGATCGATTTAGGTTCGGGCGATGACATTCAGGCAGTGCGTCACGCACTTGGTCAAGCCTTGGCTCGAATGTGAAGGAACAATACGAAAGAAACGAAGCCACAGACGCGGCCACGAACAGCCTTGCCCTCGGCCGCGGAGAAGCGAAAGCGGTCGGATGATTCGGCACTCGCAGCGGCCTCACCCGAAGCGAATGCAACGACGACCGGCGGGCACGCCGTCCGCGTGCTGTGCGTTGACGATCATGCGGTGCTCATCGAGGGGCTTGCGGCGCGGTTTGCCCTGGAAAGCGGCATCGAACTCGTCGGCCGGCTATCGGTTGCGACGCGCCTCGTCGAGGAGTGCGACCGCCTCAAGCCCAACGTCGTCATCCTCGATATCGAGATGCCGGGGCCGGACGCATTTGAAGTCGCTGACCGACTCAAGCACCGCCAGAGTGGTGTTCGGGTGATGGTGCTGAGTGCGCATGTTCGCGACGTGTTCATCTCCGCCGCATTCAGGGCCGGCGCCAGCGCCTACTTCTCAAAGGGCGACGAACTCTCCGACATCGTTCGCGGCATCTACGAGATCGCCAGGAGCCGGTCAAGTGACTTCGTTCTTGGGCCCAAAGTGCGTGAGAAGTGCCAGCCTCTCGTCGCTGGCTCGAACGATTCGCCCGCTGCAAGCAGATCTCGCCGCGATCGGAGCACGGGCACCCCGCAAACGCGTCTGTCATCACTGACCACCCGAGAGGCCGAGATTCTCCGCCTCATCGGAAAAGGCATGTCGCGGACGCAGATCGCCGCCGAGCTCTGCCGCAGCGCAAAGACCGTCGACGCGCACCAATCTCGCATGATGAAAAAGCTCAGCATCACGGCGCGCGCCGATCTGGTACGTCTGGCGATCCGCGAGGGCCTCGCCGAGGCGTGACCGCTGCGCCGATGTGGAACAAATCCGTCATGGACCGGACACGTCCCGGCCGCCATGATGCTCTCATTGATCGCGACTCACCGCCACATCGGCTCGGGAGTCCGCAGATCGCTGAAGGGCACTGCCATGAAGACGTCGACAATTCCCCGTGACGACAAAAAGCACTTGAAGGAACCCCTCAAGCCCTCGGCGACCGGCGAGATGCAGGGGCTTGATCACGTCCAGCGAACGGCCATCGCGCTGGATGCCACCGCCGCGCTCTCGAGCGTGGAGAGTGTGCAGCAACTGCTCGCCGACACGATCACGCTACGGGACCTCTACAAGAAGCACCACTGGCAGGCGGCCGGCCCGACGTTCTACATGCTTCACCTGCTGTTTGATAAGCACGCAGCGGAGCAATCGGAGCTGATTGATCTGCTCGCCGAGCGGGTGCAAACGCTCGGCGGAGTGTCGGTCGCGATGGGCGCGGACGTCGCGGAGAGAACGCTCATTCCCCGTGCGCCGGCCGGGCGCGAAGACACCGCGTCTCAGCTCGCCAGACTGATTCACGCGCACGAAGTCATCCTGCTTGAAGCGCGAGCGATGGCCAGAGCGTCGGCCGCCGCGGACGACATCGGCACAAACGACATCATCGTGTCGAACGTCATCCGACTCAGCGAGTTGCAAGTGTGGTTCCTCGCACAGCACCTGGACACCGTCTGACGCGGTGTTAGAAGACCACACATGGACACCCGGCCTGCATTGCCAGACGAACCTCAGCCCCGCGGCGTGACTGCAACGACGCCGCCGGAACTCAGTTTGGCCCAGTCGGGCGCCGTCGGAGCTGTGCTGGCTCCTGCCGTGACAATCGCCCAGAGTGATCGCATCGACGATCGACAGGACGCGCTCATGGCCCGCGACTCTCCCGACGGCACGCCTTGGCCACGCCGCCAGCGCGTTACACAGTGGCGGTTGCTGGCCATCGTCGGCTCCGTCTCGGTCGTCGCCGGCGTCGTGCTCGCTCTGTACCACGGCGTCGGTGTGGCGACTCTGGCCATCGGCGCTGTCTTGGGCTGCATGTACATCATGCTCGCGGTCTGGCCTGTGATCACGGCCGGAGTGCTGGAAGGCAAAGAGGAACGCGCTGCACGCAAGCAGGCCACATACGAGGTCACCCGCAGTAGCGCAACGACGCGACGACCGGGAGAACATCGGTCGTGAACACAACGTCGTCGCCGAGAATGGAAGCGTGTTCCTCTCGGCAAGATTCATAGAGTGACAGTCTGAAGAAAGGTCGTTGTCCCATGTCAGTTGCCTCCTCGAAGACTCTCAGCATGGCGTGCTTCGTGCTAGGGTTCTTGTCGATCGCCGCATCGATCGCGATCTGGGCGTTCTACAAAAGTGGCGACCCGGCCCATGGCGAGCGATTCGGGATCTTCGTCGGGCTCTGGGCGCCCACGTTCTTGATTCTCTCCGAGCGACTGCGCACCCGCCTGCCATGAAGCACAGATTCCTACAAGACCCCGTCGCCGCGGCATCATCACGCTCGCCATCAGCGTGCACTCGTCAACAAGCAGTCGGTCTCATCGGCTGGCTGGCCCTGTGCTTTGCAGCGACGGCGACGTCGCTCTTTGTGACCACCGACGGCTGGTTCGAAACACTGAAGAAGCCGGCGTGGAATCCGCCATCGTGGCTCTTCGGCCCGGTCTGGACGCTGCTCTATGCGATGATGGCCGTCGCCGCGTGGCTTGTCTGGAGAGATGGCGGATGGAAGATCAACCGGTGGGCGCTTGGGGTGTTCTGCCTGCAGTTGCTGTTCAATGTCCTCTGGACCCCGCTGTTCTTCGGAGCACATCGCCCGGGCTTGGCGTTCATTGACATCGTGCTGCTCTGGAGCTCGCTCGCGGTCACGATCGTGCTCTTCTGGCGTGTCAACACGCTGGCAGGAATGCTGCTGCTTCCGTATCTCGCCTGGACGACCTTCGCGGCGGTATTGAATGCCACCATCTGGCGGATGAACACTTGACACGCCCGGCTGCTCTCGACCACGGCGAGCTCTGCTACTTGCTAACCACGCTCAGCGCGGCCGTCGACTCATGCGCGTTCGTCGCCTCGCGCCGACGTGATCATGTCATACCCGCCGCGGGGCAGTTCACCTCAATACAACGATCGTAACCGCCACTACCGATCCGGCCGCGGCGACTCTTGAGTAACCGCGACGGCCATTGCGCCGACACTCTTTCGAGCTGCACGAACCAAGTGAGGCAGCAACAAGCGGCTGGCGCGAGTGACGATCATCCAGCCGATCCAGTGTCCAAGTGACGACCGGCCTGTCCTCGAAGAACCCACATCGGAGACGGTGCCCACTGCACGGGCATCAGCGTGATCGACTCGCACGTCAGGGGCCTTGACTCTCTTCGGCAACAACCGGCGCACCGCGAATACCACCAAGCCCGTGATCCCGGCCCCCATCGCGAGGCCCGCGGCACCGCTGATGACACGGGACCGCAAGACCGCGACACGCTCTTCAGTAGCATCGCCCCATGCCGAGAGCTGACGCTTCGCATCGTCAACAGATGGGCTCGTCGCGGCACCAGCCGGCTGTACGGGCGGCGTCATTGACGACACCTGTTGGCGAACGAACGGAACAGCGCGAGGCAACCCACTCCGGCCGCGAACACGCAGAGCCCGGCGAGGAACGTGGCCGTCGGTCGAGAGACCTGCGTTTCGAGCCAAAGCAAGAGTCCGGACGCCATCAGCCAAGCGCCGCCTGCAAACAGTGGCACCGCAAGAATCAGCACCGCGATCGCCAGCGCGAGGCTGACGATCGCGGCCAGAGCATCTCTGGCCTCGGCACGAACGGACGTGCGCAAGTCACGACCTTCGGCCTCGACCAACTCGAATACGGAGATGACGAACTGCGAGAGTGCTTTCACGCTTGAGTACCTCGTGATGAGTGCAAGAGCCGCTTAAGCGCGTGAGCGACCCAGAAGTACGCCAGCAATGATGCCCACACCCACCGCGATTCCGACGATCGCCAGTGGATGAGCATTGACTTGCCCTCTGAGCGACTTCATCATGTTCGCGGCTTGATTCTCCATGTCAGCGACATGCTTCTTGACGGACTCCTCCGCGTTGGCCAGGCTCTCCTTCGCGGCATCAACCGCGTGACCGGCTCCATCGCGGAGTTCAGATACGCCATCACGAACGGCGCCGGCGGCGCCATGGGCGAGCACTCCGACATCGTGTTTGACCACGCCGGCTTGCTGGGCCAGCTCCGCGAGATCCTGCTTGAACGTTGTTTCGCCCGAGTTCATTGTTCTGGACATGTTTATCTACTTTCGTGAGGAGGTGAAGGCAAATGCACCGCGAATCAACGAGGGTGCTCGGAGTCGCTGCCCGGGGGCCGCTGACTGCCGGTTCGTCGAGACGATGTCGCCGATGAGTTCAGGACAACGGCTTGACACGAATCTCAACAGTCTCTCGCTTGATCTCGCGCCCGTCGGCCCGGCTGCTCGAACCGAACGCGTGCGACGCGTCCGTTCTGCTCGGTGGTGACCTTGCCCGACGAGGAGGACCATGTGACGGCCGGGTCCCGGCCGTACGTGTCGTAGCTACGGGCGAAGATCGTCACGGTCTCTCCCGCGACGAGGTCGCGAGTGCTGGGTTCGAGAGTAAACCCAACGCGACTGACCGTTGGGTCAGACGACGTGCGAGACGAGCTGTTGCAGGCTGAAAGCACGAGCATCAGCGCAATGCAGGGAACGACGGCAGTTCGGATCAGATTCATGTGAAGGCCTTTCTGAATGGGTGACTGTGAGTGCGGGTGAAGTAAGCAATCGGCAAGCCGCTTTGCCTCATCTCTCAACTATGCCAACATCATGGCGGGTCAGGAGGCTGTTGACCATGAGGAACAAGTCCTCCATCAGCGCGCGGCGCGCGTGGGTGACACGCGCGTAGATCAAGCCGACGACACCACAACAAGACGTTCCACACAGACCTCATGCTGAGTCGTCACGGTGAATGGGGAAGACTTACGCCGTTGAGAACAGACCCCGCGCTCGCAAGAGTTACCAGATCGCCCTGCGTTCAAACAACAACGAGTTACCGAACGGCCGTGCCGCTGATCACATCCACCCGAGCGTTCTGGAGCCCGTCTGATGATCTCCTTGAGCCACAAGCTGTCACCGAGTGTCAAGTCTCGCGCACGAATGTCGGCCACGAGCGACCGCGCTCTCGCATACGACGACGGCACACCGGCTCCCAGTCTCGAGACTGACCAATCAGCGCCGCATGCATTGCACACCGCATTCCTGCAACTGCTCGCCAACACGATCACGCTCCGCGACTTGTACGCCAAGCACGCCGCCCAAGCCTCCGGGCCGAACGCCCGAGTCTTTGAGCTGATCTGCCAGCGGCATCATGTCGAGCACGCGAGACTCGCGGTCCTGCTGTCCGAGCAAGTACTCCGACTTGCCGGTGACCCACTCGTGATGGCACGCGACATCACGCTCTGGTCAAGCATCCCCTGCCCGCCCCGTCGAGCCGAGTTGATGAGCATGCAGGTGCAGCGACTCTTGAATGCCCACGAAGCGATCGCGGTCCAGGCGATCTCGCTCCTGACAGCGCGTCAGAGCTCCACAGGCAAGACACTCGCCGCGCGCGAAGCCGTGCTGGTGGCGTCCGAACTCATCCTCACCGGCAAGCTGCACGTGTGGCTCCTGGGAGAGCACCTTCGCAACGTGTCCAGCGCTTCCGAACCGGCGTCTCACCCGGCGTCCATCACCGGCAGGCTCGTGCTGCCCTTCTGCTAGACCAGATCCAACCGCGGCGGGCCGGCGGCGTCGCCGGAGCATCTCGCCGCGTCGTCACCGGGCACCATCGCCCACTCAAAGAAACGAGAACACCATGTCAAGTCACACGCAGTCTCATCAGTACCAGCCGCACAACCCGTCTAGCGCGGTCCAGCCTTCGCAGGCTCGCCAGTCAGCATCCTCCGTGATGCCCGAGGCAAGCAAGCCCAAGGCCTCCGCGCCGACCGCGGACGTGTCGGTACGCCAGCCGTCGGCGGAGCACATTCGTGCTCGCGCTTATGAGATATCCCAAGCTCGCAACGGCGAAGCAGGCAACGCCACCAGCGATTGGTGCCAGGCCGAGACGGAGCTCTCGGCGGCATCGACGATCAAGGCATAAACCGCTCTCAAGGAGCCGCCGAGTACGCCATAGCGCCGCTCCTGGGCACAACGGCGCTGCCAGCCTCGGACAGGTCTCTTGAACGACCGCACCGGCGACGGGGACCCAAAGGCCCCCGCTCGCCATTCCCACGCCGATTACGTGCAGTCTTATG
>JAIEQQ010000038.1 GCA_019747615.1 Phycisphaerales bacterium | reverse complement strand
CTCGCTCAGAGCGTGAGCAAGTCCGCCCTCAGCGGACGCGAGCCCAAAGTCGAGATCCCCACGCGGACTAAGAGCAACACGCTCTGGAACAAGAAGCGCGGCATCCTGGAGATGGGCGACGCCTCCAGCGACCGCGAGCTGTTCAACCTCAACCAGGCCAAGCAGTTCATGCAGACAATGCTGCACGCCAGCACGATCAAAGACCTGATCGGCCAGGAGAAGACGAGCAGCCTCCGCGGCGTGTTCTACAAGGCCAAGCACACGGTCGCCGGGACGAAGGAGAACACCTTCGATGACCAGAGCGAGTCGGACCCGATCCTGGAAGACCTCGAGGTCGCGCTCGGCTCGCTGCGCGAGGAGTTGCACGTGTTCGCCGAGAACCGCGGCTCGATGGTCGGCAACATCACCGTGACCGACAAGGGCGATGACATCGATTGCCGTCGGATGGGCTCTGGCGGCTACGCGATGCCGAGCATCGTCGAGCCGGACATCATCCAGTTCAAGAAGTGCGAGGCCAAGTTCGTTCTGCATGTCGAGAAGGGCACGGTGTGGAATCGTTTCAATGAGGACCGATTCTGGGAAGAGCACAACTGCATTTTGACGCACGGCGCGGGCCAGCCGCCGCGCGGGTGCCGCCGGCTACTTCAGCGGCTGAACCAGGAACTGAAGCTGCCGATCATCTGCCTGCTGGATTGCGATCCGTGGGGGCATTACATCTACAGCGTCATCAAGCAGGGCTCGATCTCGCTGGCGTTCGAGAGCTCGCGTCTGGCGATTCCTGAGGCGCGATTCCTGGGCATTCGCGCCAAGGACTACGACGAGTGCGACCTCGGCGACAGCGTCAAGATCGATCTCACCGACAACGACATCAAGCGAGCCAACGAGATCGCGGCCTATCCGTGGTTCGAATCCAACAAGCAGTGGCAACGCGAGATCAAGGGCATGCTCAACAACGGCTTCAAGATGGAAGTCGAGTCGCTGATAACCAAGGACATCAGCTACGTGACCGAGGAATACGTGCCGCAGCGGTTGAAGGCAAGGGATTGGCTGGAGTAGGAAAGGCACTGGGGACTAGGCACTGGGCACTGGGAAGACGTAAAGGCCGCTGCGCGCCAGGTCGCGCTTGCGAGCCGAGTGAGCGGTCCCCACGATTGCCGGTTGCCGGTTGCCGATTCCCGATTGCCGATCGCCCTCTCGCATCGGCGCCGCGGAAGGCAGGCGGGACGCCTGCCCCACGGTCATGCCCCCCACTCACTCATCCGCCGAGCTTCGTCCGGCGTGCCGGCTGGCGTTCCATCCACTCCGCGGCTTTGCGCACGATGTCTTCGTGCAGTTCCTTGGCCGAGCCTTGCGCGAGTTCGAGTTTGTTGACCATGACGCTGAAGGCCAGTCGCCGGCCGGATTCGTCGCTGGTGATGTAGCCGCTGAGGCATTGCACGCCGCGGATGAAGCCGGACTTGGCGTGGATGGTGATGCCCTTGGGGCGCTTTGAGAAGCGGCGGGCAAGTGTGCCCTCGCCGGGCATCGGCAGCGACTCCACGAACATCGAGCCGATGTCCTTGTCGCGGGCGACCGCGGCGAGCCAGCGGGCCAGCAGCGACGGCGCGACATCGTTCTCGGCGGACATGCCCGAGCCGTCAACGATCACCAATTCGCCCGCGTCCGGCCCGAGCAACTTCGCGACTTGCATTCGGATCACCGCGGCGCCGTTGGCCCATGAGCCCGGCTGTCCGGTCACCTTGTGGCCGATGGCCTTGATCAGCGCTTCGGCGTAGAGGTTGTACGAATCGACGTTGCACCGACGCAGTATCGGCGCCAGCGGTGTCTGCACGATGACGACCGCGGGCTCCTTGAAGTCCCAGCGTTCTTCAGCGGTCGCCAGACGCACATTGATCGGCACCGGCGCGCCGGTCGCGTCGCGCGCGGCCATGGACGCGCTGGCGGCGATGCGCTCGCCGATGAGCCGTCCGAAGACGATCGCGGGCTCCGAGACCGTCGCGGAGATCGGCTCTTGCGGGGCGCTGAGGATGGTGCCCGAGAGGACGAAGCTGCTGCCGGTGCCATCGCGATCAAGACCGATGGCGGTCGTGCCGCGCCCGCTGACGGTGCGTGTGCGGTTGACGATCTCGATCCACGGCGCATCGGGGCTCTTGCGGAACGTCGCCGGCTCGCCGACGCCGGCGGGGCGTGGCCACACTTCGACGATGTTCGTATGGAAGTTCACGCCCGAGACCGGCGCACAGTACCAGCGCGAGAGTTGATTCTTCGGCCACGTCGGGTGGATCATGTCGCGATCGAACGCGCGATCGTCAACCACCACTTCGCGGATTCCCGTCACGCCAGCCGCGGCCAGCGGCTCGACCAATCGCTTCAGGAACTCGTCGGCGGAGATGCCCTGTTCCTTGAGCAACTCGGGGTCGCCCAGGGCCGGATCGCCACTGCCGATGATGATGACGCGATCGCCCTGGACGTGAATCTCGGTGGTGAACTGCCAGTCTTTACCCAGGACAAGCGCGGCGGTTCCGGCGGTGAGAACCTTGAGATTGCTCGCCGGAGCGAGCCGCTTGCGCTCGTTGACGCCCGCGATCACATCGCCGCTGTCCACATCGATGATGCTCACGCCGACCTCGGCCTGGCCCATCTTGTTCTGGGCGATGATCGACGCGACCTCGCGATCCAGCGGCGGCGTCTGCGCGATCGCGACGATCGGCAGCAGCAGCGGCAGCACCGCGCCGATGGCCGGGGCCATCATGCCGAGCGAAAGGCGGAAGAGCACGGCGCTCAGGCTGGCGGCGGTCGATGATCGGTGATTCCGGTTCTTCTGAGCACAGCCCATTTCAACTCCGACTCGCTCGTGCACGAGCGACAAGGGTCCGCAGACATCAATGATCGCGCCTCGGGCGCGACCGATCCACTTTGATCTATCGGCAAAGCGACGAATCGTGCTTCAGCAATCCCGCTCGGTCCAGAAGCCCGCGCGGACGGGCGATGACGCGCGGGCCCGCTGGGGCGTGGCGCGGGGGATTCTCGGCGACCGGCGAGTTGTTATCATCCACCGGTACAGCGGCAGAACGCCCCTTTGTCCGCCGAGTCGGGCGGGCTTGAGTGCCGGCCCCCTCTCGGAGAGAGGGGGTACCCAGAGGCACGAAACGCGACCGGGCTCCGTCGGAGCGAGCACACCATGAACCAGCCTGACATTCTCCTTGTTGACGATCACGAGCAAAACCTCGAGTTGCTTGAGGCCTATTTGGAGTCGATCTCGACGAACATCCGCCTGGCGAAGGATGGCGTGGAGGCGTTGCGGCTTGTGGAGGAGCGAGCGCCGGATTTGATCCTGCTGGACATCATGATGCCGCGGCTGAGCGGGTTTCAGGTGTGCCGTCGGCTGAAGGGTGATCCGAAGACAAAGGCGATTCCGGTGATCATGGTCACGGCGCTGAATGAGGTCTCGGACGTTGAAAAGGCCCACGACTCCGGGGCTGATGATTTCCTGTCCAAGCCGATCAAGAAGGAAGACCTGCTGGCGCGGGTGCGTCTGCACCTGCCGAAGTCGTGAGCTCGCATCGATTGCCTGTTGGAACGCTGCGTGGCGAGCGTCACGGCTTCGTTCGTGAATCTCGCGGAGAGTTCCGCCAGTTCCGCAGGAGCTCGGCCGCGTTTTCGCGCAGGTCCTTCAAGCGATCTGGAGATGAGCCCGGCGAGGCGTAACGGCGCGTCGCCCATTCGACGTTCTGTGCCACGGCGCGATCCGCGTAGTGCAGGTCGCAATGGCTGACGTAGCCGGACTGATGCCCGCCGGCGATGTACCGCTCGTCGGGAGACATCGCGACGCACGAAGCCTGGCCATGCCCGATGTCGAGGCTTGCCAGGAGCGTGCCCGAGCGTGGGTCCCAAAGCTTGATGGTGCCGTCGTCACCGGATGAGACCAGCAGGTTGCCCGAGCCGCCAAACTGCAGGCCGGCGACAACGAGCTGGTGCTTGGCATTGCCGACTCGACGCTCTCCGGTCACCAAGTCATAAAACTCCACGCCCGCGGCGAAGGTGCCCGCGGCGAGCGTGCGCCCGTCCGGGCTGACCGCGACGGCCCAGGGCTCGGCCTCGAGCGGGAACTGCTGCCGGATCTCTCGCTTCTGGACATCCCAGACGATCGCCGACGAGACGCCGCCCGCGGAATAGAGCATTTCCCCGTCGGGGCTGAACGCCAGCGTGCGCGGGATGCGATCGGTGCGCGGAAACTCGGCCCTGCGCTCGCCGGTCGCCACATCCCAGAGCGCGATCACGCGATCACCGGCGCCCGTCGCGAGGGTCGATCCGTCGGGCGAGAACGCGACGCCAAAGACCTCAGCGGTCGAGCGAGCAAACGTGCGGCGGATCTCCAGTGTGTTCGCGTCGACGATGCGGATCGCGCCATCAGCACTCCCCAGCGCGATGGACTGCCCGTCGGGAGAGAACTTGACGGCGCGGATGCGGCTGAGCCCCGGCATCGCTGCCGACCGTATTGGTGCCATCGTTCGCCCATCAAAGAGTTCAACGCGACCGTCGCCGCTGGCACAGGCGAGCCGCGCGCTGTCGGGAGAAAAACCCATGCCGAAGATCCAGTTTCGACTCATCGGTCGCATGGTGAACGATGGAAGTCGCGTTGCGCTCCAGCACCGAACGAGGCCGTCGGCTTCGATGAAAGTGATTTCACCCGGCGCGGTCCACGTGGCACGGCTCGCGGAAACGGCCGCGAGCCCCACCGATCGCGTCAGCCCATCGGCCTCGACGAGGCGCACGCCGCGCCAATCGGCGATCATCAGACGTTGGCCGCTGGCATCGAACGCGATCGAGCGGACCTCCAGCGGCGACTCAGACCTGGCGACCTCTGTCGGCTCCGCGCCATCCCCCCACTTCAGAACACGCCGATCGTTTGCGCCGGAATACAGCTCTCCGGTCACCGGATGAAACGTCATCGTGACGGTGCCCAGATCATGGCCGCGATGCTCGCGGAGCATGCTGCACGAGTCAAGACTCCATGTGCGGATGATGCCATTGCGGCCGGCGGTGGCGAGGCGCTGAGATCTCGCGTCAAGCTCCAGACCGACTGCGCCGTCCTCGTGCGCGACCCACGTGTGCAGGAGCCGGCGTGTCTGCAGAGACCAGATCGCAACACGCCCGTCGGTCCCCACGGTCACCAGACGTGAACCATCGGCAGTGATCCGCGCGTCTGTGATCGCGACGTAGTGGGCCCGCCACCAGTGCTCGATGTCGAGGCCCGAATCACCGATACGTATCTGCCGCACGGTACCGTCGGCGTGCGTCGTGAGCAGGCTGAACGCGTTCAGGAATGTGATGCCGGTGATCGAGGCGCCCGCGCCTGCGGGCGAAATCGTGAGCGTCGCCAGAACTCTGCCGTCAGCGTTATCGAGAATCAAAAGCACGCCGCCGCCGGTACCGACGGCGATCTGGCCCGACTCGGGATGGGACACGATGCGCTGGGCGCGGGTGGCGGTTTGCACGGACCATTGGTTTGCGAATCGCGAGTAGAACTCCCAGAGCGCCCAGCGGGCCTGTTCGGCCACGTCGCCCTTGATCAGCAGCGGCCACAAGAACGCCTCGGCGCCAGCGCCATTGCCGACCGAGCCCTCAACGCGCGCCCGCTCCACCGTCGCCGACGCGAGCTGACGGCTCAGCCGCTGGTTCAGATCGTCCACACGCCGGCGCTGATCTTCCGCCACCTGTCGGGCCGCGGCTTCGCTCGTGGCCATCTGTCGGAATCGCGTGCCCTGCACCGCGGCATCGACCAGATACGCGCTGATTGCAACCAGTACCACCGCCGCGACACCGACGATGCCCCAGTTCCGCCTCGCCAGCTTTCGGAGGACATAGAGCGCAGAGTCGCGGCGGGCGCTGACGGGCTTGCCAGACAAGTAGTTTCGGATGTCCTCCGCCATGGCGGCGGCGGATTGATACCGGCGGGCACGATCTGAGTGCATCGCCGTCGAGACGATCAGCTCCACCTCGCCCCGGCATCGCGGGTTGAACGTCCGCAGCGCCGGTGCCGCTTGCGTGCGCAAAGTTGTCGCCGCTTCGACCAGCGGCTTGCCGGTCAGATCGTGCGGCAGCCGCCCGGCGAGCATCTCGTAGAGCATCACGCCCAGCGCATAAACATCGCTCGCGGCGTCGATCTGCGAGGCGTCGCCATCGAGCTGCTCCGGGCTCATGTAGCCCAGCGTGCCGACGACCTGGCCCATCTGGGTGTGCATCGTGGTCATCTTCGCGTCTGATGCCATGAGGCGAGCGACGCCGAAGTCCAGAACCTTGACATGCCCGAGCTGATCAACGAGCACGTTGGTGGGCTTGAGATCGCGATGAATGACGCCGCGCTGATGCGCGTGGTGCACGGCATCGCACACGTCGGCCAGAAGCTCCAGACGCTGGGCGACGCTGAGCGATCGCGCGCGGGCGTGCTCGGTCAGTGTGAGACCCTCGACGAACTCCATCGCCAGGAACGCGCGATCGGGCGATGACGGATCCGCGGCACCCGCCTCGTAAATCTGCGCGATGCCGGGGTGCTGCAATCGCGCCAGCACGTCGGCCTCGTGCGCGAAGCGACGCAGCATCGAGCGCGACGCGAGCCCGGCCCGAACCGCCTTGAGCGCCACGCGCCGGCGCGGGCTGCTCTGCATCGCCTCGTAGACCACGCCCATGCCGCCTTCGCCGACGACGCGGACGATCTGATATCGCCCTTCAAGCGTCGGCAGCGAGCTGACATCGAGACCCAGGCCGCGGATGGACTTGGCAACGACCTTCGCGCCGGCCCCGGCACTGTCAAAGAGATCGCCAGACGTGCGATCGGCGTCGAGCATCGCGCGGACTTCGTCGCGGAGCTTGTCATCGCCCTCGCAGAGCTGATCGAGCGTCGCCGATCGATCGGGCTCACTGAGCGCGCAGACCTGTCCGAAGACATCCATCACGCGTTGAAAGGCATCTTGGCTCATCGCGTTTCACCGGGGCGATCCGCACGCCCACCACCAACCCTCCCTCACCCCCCCCGTCATCCGCCCCCCACCAGTCGTCACCCCGCATGGCCGCGACGATTTCGCGCGCCCGTTCTCGTATCAGTTCGCCACTGCCCCATACGCGACGGACTGTTTTCCACTCCAGCGCTTTCGGGGCACCGCGCCGGCAACTCGCGAAGAAACACAGCCTGTCATCGACGCTTTCGGTGATCGGTATCCGCATCACCGGGAGTCATCGACCGGTGTCCACGCGCTCAGTATAGAGAAACACGCAATCAACCCGCGCTTCCCCGGATTCCGAGCAAGGTTTGCGCGCGGATATCGCGTTGTTGGGGTTGGGTCCGGTTGGGTCCGATCGGTCCGGGGCACACTTGGCGAAGGAACGTCTGAGATGACACTGTCTGTTCACCCTTTGGCCGCCGCGAGTGGCACCCAACGCTTCAGAGCGGTGCGGGTGGACCAGCACATCGCCAGCGTGCTGGCGGCCAGTTACGCCCGGGCTTCGCGCGACGGTGCGCTGATGGACACGTTCCTTCGGCGGGGCTTGGCGGCGGTCGGGCAACGTCCGGGAATGATGCCGGCGGGGTCAGATTCACGCGAGGTCGCCAAGGGACTGGCCGACCTTTCGGCCCGGCTCGTGGGGGCCTTCGGTGATCCGCCGGGTGTCAAGGTCTACGCCGCGCCGCTGGTGGCGCGCCTGCGGGCCATCGGCTTCCGGCGTCACGATGTCCCGCTGCTGCGCGAGATCTTCGTCTCGGTCATGTCCGAGATCCACGGCCCGCAGTGGACCGAGCGCCTTGGTTACGAGTGGCGGCTGGCCATCGATCTGCTGGTCAGTCTGATGTCCGAGCCGGCCCAGCCGCCGGACGCCCCTGCATCGCGTTGACACGCACCGCCAGCCAGGCGCGCGCTGCGCGCCAATCGGCCTCGACCGTGCTCAGCGAGACGCCCAGAAAGTCTGCGATCTGCTGCATCTCCAGCCCGCCGAAAAAACGCAACTCCACCACGCGGTGCTTGCGATCGTCAAAAGCCTTGAGCTGCGTCAACGCTTCGTCGAGATCGACGATGTCGATCTCCTTGCCCTTGATGAACCCCTCCGCGGCGTCGAGCTCGATCTTGCCCGCGCCGCCGCCTCGCTTGTCCGCTCGTTTGCGACGGGCGTGATCGGTCAGGATCTGCCGCATCGCGGTCGACGCCACCGCCATGAAGTGAGCGCGGCTGTTGAAGCCGTCGGTCGGGGAGTTGATCAGCTTGACGAACGCCTCGTGAACGAGTGCCGTCGGCTGAAGCGTGTGGCCCACGGGCTGATCACGGAAGTAGCTGCCCGCCAGCGCGCGGAGCTGGTCATAGATGATCGGCAGGAGCAGCTCCGCGGCGTGCTCGTCGCCGTCCTTCGCTCGCTGCAGCAACATGGTCGCGTCGTGGCTCATGGCGTCGCCCGGAGTCGGGCCGGTGAGCAGTGTACGCGAGCGGCGTGAGATGGTTCCCGAAGAGGGTGTTTTGGCCGCGGGATGGGCAGGAAATCCCCCCAATCGTGCGACCGCTTTGGGGGAGCCCGGAGCCGAAGGCGGGCGGCGGGCTGGGGGCGAAGTGCTGAGCGATGAGTGCTGAGGGCCGGCAATCGGGAATCGGCAACCGGCAATCGGGAAAGGCAGAACGCAAAGAGCCCGGCGCGCCGTCCGCC
>JAIEQQ010000356.1 GCA_019747615.1 Phycisphaerales bacterium | reverse complement strand
GGAGCTTTCTGGATGCCAAGACCGTCAACGTCGACGGCCCGCGCGGCGTCGAGCAGGTTCACGCAGAGCACATTCTCATCGGCGTCGGCACTACGCCCGCCAAGTCTCCCGGCGTCGAGTTCGACGGCGTGAACATCATCACCAGCGATGAGGTGCTGAAGCTGCCGGTGCTGCCGCGCAGCATGATCATCGTCGGCGGCGGCGTGATCGGCACCGAGTACGCCTCGATGCTCGCGGCCCTCGGTGTGCGGGTGACGCTCATCGAAGGCCGCCCGCGATTGCTCGAGTTCATCGATGCCGAGATCAGCGAGGCACTGCAGTATCACCTCCGACAGATGGATTGCACGCTGCGGCTGGGCGAGAAGGTCGTCAGCATCAAGCGAATCGCGGCCCCCGTCGGCTCTCGAAGCGAGGGCGGCGTCATGGTGCAGGCGACGCTCGAATCGGGCAAGGTCATCACGGCTGATTCACTCCTGTACGCAATCGGCCGTCAGGGCGCAACCGCGGGGCTGGCGCTTGAGAAGGCCGGGCTGGACTCGGACAACCGCGGGCGGATCAAGGTCGATGCGAACTACCGCACCAAGGTGCCGCACATCTACGCCGTGGGCGACGTCATCGGCTTCCCGGCGCTGGCTTCGACAAGCATGGAGCAGGGACGGATGGCCGCCCTGGACATGTACGGAATCAAGCACGAGAGCGCCGAGGAGCTCATCCCCTACGGCATCTACTCGATCCCCGAGATCTCGATGGTCGGCTGGACGGAAGAGGCACTGACGAAGGAGAACGTGCCGTACGAAGCGGGCGTTGCGCAGTACAAGGAGATTGCGCGAGGCCAGCTCCTGAACGATCAGGTCGGCATGCTCAAGCTGCTGATCCATCAGGAAACGCACGCGCTGCTCGGCGTTCACGCCATCGGCACCAACGCGACAGAACTGATCCACATCGGCCAGGCGGTTATGGCGTTCAAGGGCACGGTCGAATACCTCGTCAACGCGGTGTTCAACTACCCCACACTCGCCGAGTGCTACAAGGTCGCGGCGTTGAACGGGCTGAACAAGCTTCGCCGCACGTAGTGCATTCCAGTACTCCGAGGCCCCCGTCGTGCCACCGACCTGTCCGCAGATCGGTGCCCGTGTCACCGCCATCCTCGCGACCCGTGGCGACTCACAACCCGGCATGACCGACCATCACTCGGCGTTCGCAGCGGGGCTCTGTGCCTCGCGGCTCTCTTCAAGCAAGCCCGCGAGCCCGCGGCGTAGCGCGCCCGGCTTGGGCTTGCGTGGTGCCTCGATGGTCTGCGTCGCCGCGGCGTTTGGTGACGTGGCGGTGGCGAGTTCGGCCGCTTCGACTGCGACAGGTGCTCGTGATCGTGACTGCCGCTCGCTTGGCGTGTCGCTGGATTCGCGGATGCGACCGTCGGGGCCGACCTGATCGATCTTGACTGCGACGCGTTTCGAGACGCCGCGCTCTTGCATGGTGACGCCGTAGAGCTGATCGCCCTCGTGCATGGTGCGTTTGTGGTGAGTGATGACGATGAAGTGCGAGAGGTCGGTGAACTGGCGAACGACCTTGCAGAAGCGGTCGACGTTCGCGTC
This sequence comes from Phycisphaerales bacterium, assembly GCA_019747615.1. The sequence continues at coordinate 7,077 of JAIEQQ010000356.1, read as the reverse complement.
GTCGAGCGCAGCGTCGACTTCGTCCAGCACGCAGAAGCACGCCGGTTTGCTGCGGAAGATGGACATCAGCAGCGCCACGGCGGTCATGGACTTTTCGCCGCCAGAGAGTTGGCTGATGCTGCGGGGCTCTTTGCCCGGCGGCTTGGCGATGATCTCGATGCCGGATTCGAGCCAGTCGGTCTCGTTGGTCTCGACGCCGTCGCGAACGATGGGCATGAGTTTGACCTCGGCCTTGCCGCCGCCGAAGAGGCGACGGAACATGCCCGACTCGCCGGCGAAGTGCTCGCACACCTGCTCAAACGTGCTCTTGAATCGCTCGCGGCTGGCGGTGTTGAGTTGCTCGATGAGCGATCGCAGGTCCTTGCCCGCGCGATCAAGATCGCCGACTTGGGCCGCGAGGGCCTCGTTGCGACCGGAGAGCTGGGTCTCCTCCTCGATCGAGTCGAGGTTGACGTTGCCGAGCTTCTTGATCTCGCCCTTGAGCTCGTCAACACGCTTTGAGCCGACCTGTCCGTCAATGCGTTTGATCACGAAGCGGGGCTGTTGCTCGGCGGTGCTGGTGTCTTCGCCGGCTTCTATCGTGTCGTCGCTCAGCATCGCCTCATACTCGGCGTGCAAGGCGGCGATGTTCTCGCCGAGTTCTTCGCCGGCGCGATCCTCCAGCGCCTCGCGCTTCACCTCGGCCTCGCGTTTGGCGACTTCCAGACTGTGCCAGTCGCGCTCGATGTGCTGCGATGCCTCGCGAGCGCCGATGACCTGCTCGGCAAGGGCGGCGCCCTCGCGTGAGAGTTGGGACACCAGTTCGCTCGCCGCGGCTTCTTGTGCCGACGCGATCACCAGCGCCGCCTGAGCGGCCTGCTGGTCCTTGAGCGCCTCGCTGGCGGTGGCGTTGTGCTCGACGAGTGCACCCTCGCGTGCCCGCACGGACTGTTCGAGATTTCCGATGCGGCGGCGCTGCTCGTCACACGCCTGCTCCAATCGCTGGCGTTCGCGACGAGCGCTGGAGAGCTGCTCGGCGAGCCTGCCGGCGGAGACTTTCGCCTGCGTCATGCGCTCTGAGCCGGTATCGAGCTGCGCCTGTACGCCGGACATCTGCCGCTCGATCTCGTGGCATACGCCGGTCTGCTCGATGTAGAGCCGCTGCAACCGCTCGGCCTTGGCGCTCAAGTCCGCCCGCTCCTGATCCAGGGCGCGCGATCGCTCGGTGAGTTGCTCGATCTCGTCGCTCAGCACCGTTTGCTCGCGGGCCAGTCGCTCGGTCTCGCGGGTCAACTGATCGAGCTTGGATTCGTCCTGATCCAGCGAGCGGCGTTCGGCCACGAGCTGCGCCCGGGCGGTGGTGAGCGCCTCGGTGATCGCAGCGGCCTCTGCGTCGACGCTCGCAAGCTGCGTGCGCTCGGATTCGACCTCGGCCCGCAAGCGATCAAGCTGCGTGCCCAGGGCTTCGAGTTCGCTGCGCCGTTGCAGCACGCCGGGGGCAGCGACCGTGCTGCTGGCATCCTCGCTCTCGCCTGCAACATCGACCGGCCCGGCCATCACGCGCCCGTCGGGCTCGATGATGCTGCCGTCTTCACAGAGGAAGCGGCACGCGCTGGCATCGCCGCCGAGCAGCGCGGCCACCATCATCGCCGATTCGAGATCCCGCACGCGGAACGTGCGGCCCAGAAGCCGATCCAGCAGCGATGAGAGCTGCGAAGAGTCCTGTGCATCATCGATCGCCCGCACCCGCGCCAGGTCCCGCACGCGTTGTACGTTTGGGACGTTGCTCAGTCGCTCGGTGATCCGGGCATCGGCGTCGACATCGATCGGTGCCAGTGGCGCGATTGTGACGAATCCGACGCGACCGGGGAGCTTCTCAAGGTCGCTGGGGTTGGGAATCGTGCCGAGCGTGTCAACCACGAGCGACTGGAGGCTGCTGCCCAGGGCTTGTTCGACGATCGAGGCGTGCTCGGCGGGGGCGTCGATGAGGTCGCTCAGGACGCCGCGAACGCTGGCAAATCCTTCAGAGGCCTGTCGCATCTCCAGCACGCGACGCACAGCCTGGCCGAGGCCCGCGCGGCTCTGGACCATTTCTTGAAGCGTCGCGCGGCGCGAGTCAAGGCGAGCGAACGACTGATCGAGCTCGCTGAGGTGGCTGGCCCGTGTGCGACGATCGGTCGCCAGACGGCCGGCGTTCTCGGTGAGTTCGGCGACGCGGGTTTCGAGGGCCGCGTGGGCGTGGCGTCGGGCGTCGCGAGATCGCATGGTTGAATCGCGCTGCTCGGCGATGCGGGCTCGCTCGCTCTGGTTGCCCGTGGCCCGGGAGCCGAGGCGCCCGAGTTGATCCGAGAGCACCGCGGCGCGCCGTTGGTCTTGATCCACCGCGGCGAGCAATCCCGCTCGCTCGCGATCGATATTCCCCGCGCTGGCACGCTCCTGCGTCAGCTTGGCACGCAGTCCGCTGATGGACTCGTTGAGCGTGTTGCGCTCGGTGCCGAGCTGTGCGAGCGCCCGCTCGGCCTCGCTGAGTTGCTCGCCCAGCGCCGCGATCTGGTCGCGCGTGTCGATCTCGCTCTGGGCGAGAGATTCGAGCTGGCGTTGAACGTCCCCCAGCGTCTGGCGGTCGCGCTCGAGGCCCGAGCGCGTCGCATCGCTCGCCGCTTGGCTCGATCGCTGCCGCTGGATCGCGGATGATTCGGCGTGGCGAGCGTTCTGGCACGCGCCCTCGGCGCGACGCAGCTCATCGGCGGCGTCGTGGCGACGCTGATCGGCAAGGTGCTTGCTGCTTTCGAGCTCTGCCAACCGCTCGGCGGCCTTGGCACGCTGGTCGCTGAGCTCGGTCAGCCGGCTCGTGAGCCCGACGAGCCGTTGGTGCAGGTCGTCAAACTGATCCAGCGCCAGCACGAGTCGCAGGGCCCGAAGCTCCTCGTCGAGCACCTTGAACAAACGCGCACGCTGAGCCTGCCCCTTCACAACTTTCAGGCGCCGATCGGTGGACTCGAGCTGCTCACGGCAGACCACGAGGTTCGACTCGGTCCGCTCCAGCTTCCGCTCCGCCTCGATCTTGCGCTGGCGATACTTCGCGACACCCGCCGCCTCCTCAAAGACCGTGCGCCGCTCCTGCGGCGAGGCCAGCAGCATCGCGTCGACCTTGCCCTGCTCGATGATCGAATACGCGTCGGCACCGACGCCGGTATCCAGGAACAGCTCGCGGATGTCCTTCAGACGCGCCTTGCGCCCGTTGACGAGGTACTCGCTGGCACCGTCGCGATAGAGGCGGCGCTCGACCTCGACCGTGTCGGTATCGATCGGCAGCGCGCGCCGGCCGCGCACGTTGAAGTTGAGCACGCTGGATTCGATATCCGCCAAGTGCCCGTCGGCGATCTCCGCCGCACGTTCGACGTCCGCGGCGGATGCGGGCATTGAAACAGCTTCCGTACCTGCGATGTCCGCCAGGGCGGTGGTCTCGCTCGGGGCGAGCGCGACTTCCGCGATCGAGTCTCGCGTGATGATCGGATTGGCGAAGGTGAGCGCGACGGCCGCCATGCCCAGGGGCTTGCGCCCGGCGGAGCCGGCGAAGATGCAGTCGATCATCTCGGTGCCGCGCAGCGACTTGCTGGACCGCTCGCCGAGCACCCACTTGAGCGCGTCGACCACGTTGCTCTTGCCGCAGCCGTTGGGCCCGACGATGCACGTGATCGCGTCATCGAAGTGGAACTCGGTCTTGTCCGCGAAGCTCTTGAAGCCAGAGAGCGTGAGCTTGAGCAATCGCATGGGCAGCCAACCTCCTGTCGCGCCGCGCAGAGCGCGGCCCGTCCGTGAGCCGTGAAATCGTGTGCCGCGGGCTGTCAAAGCAGCGCGATCGGCACGGGCGGCGTCGAATCAGCAAGTATGGGGATAGCGTGGGGAGAAATCAACCGGTGGGGGGCTGTCGGTTGTGGGGGAAGAGCGAGCGGCACCCAAGATCTTGAGAGTGTGGTCCGGCGTCGGTCGGATCCCCGCGATCGTGGTGTCGAAGCGTAAGAGATCCAATCAAAAAACGAACACAGGGGCCGAGAAGCGGACGTTCCGGCGCGGAATATCCCGAAATGCACGCACACGCGGCTGAAAGTGTGGCCTTTACGGATTCTTGATGTACCGTCGACTGTCGTCCCGCTGCTTGTGCCTTTCGGCACGGGGCCGGATGAACTATTTAGGAGAGAGAGAATGAAGAAGTTTGCTATTGCTGCTCTTGCGCTCGCCGCCCTCGCGGGCACGGCTAACGCCGACTTTGTCACGCAGGATCTCACCGGCTGGCAGAGCGACGGCGGATTCTTGGCCGCCGGAAACACGTCCGCGACGATCACCATCCCGGCCGGCTCGCAGATCACCGCCATCAGCTTCGAGGACCTCGAGTTCACCACCCAGAATGGCAGCTTCCTCAACGAGTTCGTCATCTCGGTGAACGATGGCACCGCCGGCGACTTCTGGGACTTCCGAGTTTCGACGTTCAACGGCGGCGGCACGTTTGGTCCGGCAAGCGGATCGGCCCCGGTTCTCGGCCTGTTCGGCAGCGGCCCGTTCACCACGACGACTGACCTCTTCGTCACGGTCTACGAGACGTTCAACGATACTGGTATCGACGCGGTCGTTGCCTCCGGCATTCTGACCATCACGTACACCGCCATCCCCACCCCCGGCGCGATGGCGCTCTTGAGCCTCGGTGGTCTGGCCGCGACGCGTCGTCGTCGCGCGTGATTGTGATGCCGATTTGATCGGCACGATTTCGAACTCAAGAAGGCCGCGGGCGAATGCTCGCGGCCTTTTTCGTGCGCGGATGACTATGCCTCGGCAGAAACTCCGGTGCTCGCCCGCTCATTCCGGCGGTGGCGTTGGCGATGCCACGATAATTGGGCGGCCGGCTTCAGCAAGTCGCTCGCCTCGAACGCACTGCATCACAACCTCCGCGATCGCGTCCGGCGGGAGCGTCTGGGTGGTTGGCAGCGCGTCGGTGGAGACGATCGCGCGGAGCATCGGCGTTTCGACCGCTCCGGGGCAAACGGCGTAGCAGCGCACGCCGTGCGGTTGGCCCTCTCGATCAGCGACCAGCGTGAGCAGGTTGAGCGCCGCCTTGCTCGCGGCATACGCATAGAAGCCGTCGAAAGGGTCGATGGACGCGAGGCTCGAGATGTTGACCACGACGGCCCGCCCCTGACGCGTCATGATCGGCCACGCAAAGTGCATTAGATTTGCCGGTGCCTCCGTGTTGAGCGCCAGCACGCTTCGCGTGAGCTCGGGTGTGGACTCGCTGACGGACCGCACCGGCGCAACGCCCGCAGAGTTGACTAGCACATCGACGCGGCCCATTTCCGCGACTACACGCTCGATCATCCGGCGCGCCGCGATCGGGTCCGCCACATCGCACGGGTGGACCACGTGTCCGCCGCCCGGGAGCGTCGCGAGCACGGCGTCAAGCGCCTCGCGCCCGCGAGATACGAGCACCATGCGATGGCCTGTCTCCGCGAGTCGGGCAGCGCAGGAGCGCCCGATGCCCGATGATGCGCCGGTGACGATCGCCACCGGCCGAGAGCTTGGTGAGGTCGATGGATGGGGTTGGGTGCTCACGCGTGATTATCCGCTGTTCGCGGCTCCGGCGGAGCGGCGCCCGGATTCACCGATAAGCGTCGCTGGCGACCAATCGCGCCGGGCGGTACGCGGGGCGGAGTACGCGAGGTTCGGCGGCGCGACCGGCTGTTCGCGTCGGAAGTGCCATGTGCGTTACACTTCCGGAATGAAGGGCCCGCAGATTCTCATCCTCGTGCTGTTTGCCGTGATCCTCGGCGTGCCGTTTTTCGCACATCGCGCGAGCAATCGCAACGCGGCGGCGGCTGACGAACCATCGGCGCCCGGAGCCAAGCAGGAACGCGCCCGGCTGATCGTCGTCACGCCGCACATCGAGCAGATCCGCGTCGAGTTCGCCAAGGCGTTTGATCGCTGGCACCAGCGAACGTACGGCCAAGGCGTTGAGATTGACTACCGCACGCCCGGCGGAACGACCGAGATTCTCAAGCTCTTGGACGCGACGTATGGGGCCGCGATGCAGCGGCGGATTGCTGACGTGCGTGCAACCGCGGGCGCGCAGAAGTTGTTGGACCCGGCGCTCACGCTGAACGACATGAAGGCGGGCGACGCGGACTTTGACATCATGTTTGGCGGCGGAACATTCGATCACGACCGGCTACGCAGCCGCGGGGCGACGGTGAGTGCGCAGGTCGGCGTCTCGTTCGGTGAACGAGTTTCCAACATGGTTCCGCAGACCGTGACGCTCGCCAAGCCGCGGGACGGAATCAACGCGGCGACGATCGACCAGCTTGCATCGATCGAGACGAAGGTGACGATCGACAAGAACACCACGCTCACGATGCGTGTCCCGACGAAGGCGATCGAGGGCGGTGCACGGGCGCTGCTGCCGCTGGCCGAAGGAAAGCCATCGGTCGACGTCAGCGTTCGGCTTCTCGACTGCGAGCGTGTGTTCAACGTGCGCATCAGCACACCGCCGGACCCGGTGTTTACTGATGCCGAGATGGCGGCGATCTTCGGCGAGAACAAGATCGGTGTCGGGCAGCTCTATCAAGATGATCGGGCCAAGGGCGGCCCGACGGATCAGCAGCACTGGGTGGGCGCTGCGCTCTCGGGCTTCGGGATTGTCTTCAATCGACCGCTGCACAAGCAGGTGGGCTTGAGCGAGCCTCGCAGTTGGAACGATCTGCGACGCCCGGAGTACGCGGGTTTGCTCGCAATGGCCGACCCGCGTCTGAGTGGCAGCGTCGCGACGCTCTACGACTCGATCTTGAACGCGCAGGGGTTTGACGAGGGCTTCCGGACCTTGCGGGATGCCTCGGCCAACGCCCGCAGCTTCGCCGCGGCGAGCACGCAGCCGCCGATGGATGTGAGTCAGGGCGATGCCCTCGCGGGCGTGGCGATCGATTTCTACGGGCGCTTCCAGGCACAGGCGGTGCTCGCGCCGGGTGAGACCAGTGAGACCGGCCGTCTCGGCTACATCGATCCGCCTGGGGCGGTCTACGTCGATGCCGACCCGGTCTCGATTCTTCGCGGCGG
>JAIEQQ010000547.1 GCA_019747615.1 Phycisphaerales bacterium | reverse complement strand
ACCTGCCCCGGAGGGGCAGAGGAATCGCGGATGAATGCCGCGACTCATTCGAACACCTGCCGCTCATCGAACTCCACGCCGTGAGCGCGAAGTATCCGAAGAAACTCCGACTTGAAGTCTTCCTTCTTGTGATGCTCGGCCTGTCCGGCGATGTACTTCTTCACGGCTTCTTCCTGCGACTTGCTGACCGAGAACACGCTGTACCCCTCTTGCCACGCGAACGCGGCAAGGCTCGGATACGTCTCGTGAACCCACTTGGATGATCGAGCTTTTACGGTGCGCATCAAATCCGAGATCGAGCCATCGGGCCGCCACCGGAGGTACATGTGGATGTGGTCCTCAACGCCGCCGATGTCGTAGAGCACGCCCTTCTCGGCCCGGACAATGCCACCGATGTACGGATACAAGCGCTCGGCGACCTCGGCGGTGATCCAAGGCTGGCGGTTCTTCGTGGAGAAGACGACATGGAGCAGGAGTTGGGAGTAGGTGCCGGGCATCCTAAATCCTTCGCCCCTCCGGGGCGAAGAGGAAGTTAAGAGCACTCTTTTCCACGGGTTCCGCGATGCCCAAATCGGCATCGCTCCACCCGTGGCTACATCCCGTGGCCCCTCTGGGGCCAGAGACGTTGCGACGGGCCGCCGCCCCTTTGGGGCCGAGGGCCGTGGACGCTGCGGCGGAGAAATGCACCTCGGCATCGCAGAATCACACCAAAAGAAAACGGCCCGACATTCGGGCCGTCTTTGCACACCGCCGCTTCCTCTCATGGATGACGGCGTGCGTGAGCGGGTTGTTCGCGGCGTGTGGCGGGCGATGGTCGGGGGCTGGGGCCGCGGAGGGAGTTTGGACGAGTGCGGACTTTCGTTGGCGAGTGTGCTTGAGAGAGTTCGACCCGTGCCTTCGCAGAGCCTCAGACACGGCGTCCAAAGGCGCGGGACTCAACGGTGATCCGTATCAATGGTGCTCCGTGTTAGCGTGCGGTGGGCATTGTGGGTGTCTTCTGGGTTGACGAGGCCATGTCTGCGGCGCTGGTGGTTGCGAGCATTTCCGCGGCTTGGTCGAGGCCTTCGCGATAGGCCCAGGCCTTCTTTGACCAAGAGTGTTCGGCGCGGGCGCGGTCCATCGCGCGTTCGAGCGAGGCCTTGACGTTGGTGGGGACCATCGTGTCGTCCATGGCCATGAGGCCGACCATGGCGACTTCGTAGATCTTGGTGCAGGCTTTGGGTTGGTGGTCGTTGTACATGGGCACGCCGCGGTCGATCGCGGCTTGGATGAGGGACATCGGGGCGGCGGCCTGCGAGCGTGTGGCGGTGAGGCGGGAGAGGTCGAGGTTGGGCGGGAGGAGGACCGAATCGATGACGTGAATGACACCGTTGGTCGCGGCGATGTCGGTCTTGATGACCGCGGCGTTTTGCACGGTGAGGCGACCATCGCGGAGTGAGATCGGCAGCTCCGCGGTGTTGAGCGTGGTGGCGGTGCTGAGGCCGGCGGCCTGGACCGAGGTGACGCGTGCCGCGATGACGTGATACGTGAGGATCGCGGTGAGGGCGTCCTTGTTCTCGGGCTTGAGGAGCGCGGCGAGCGTAGAGGCGGGGAGCTTGGCGAACGCGGCGTCGGTCGGCGCGAAGACGGTGAATGGGCCGTCGGCGTTGAGGGCGCTGGTGAGGCCGGCGGCTTCGATCGCGGCGGCGAGTGTCTTGAATGAGCCGGCGCCGCGGGCGACGGAGAGGATGTTTGCGGTGGGCTCGACGGTCGCGGCAGCCGCGGGAGTTGTGCGGGGCGCGGCGCGGCCGACGCCGAGGGCGGCGCTGATCAGCGCCAGCGAGAGGCCGGCGGCGGCGGTGATCGCCAGGAGCCTGCGGGTGTTGGCGGGACGGAACGCGTTGAGGGTGGTGCGGGTCATGCGGGGTTCCTTCGCGGCTGCTGAGAGGAGAGGTTGCGACGCGACCGGCGAGGTTCGGGCAGCGCGTGGGAGGTGGATTCAGATTTTGATTTTGCAGAAGGGGCGGGCGAGCGACAGGGCCAGATGGCACAGGGCCACATGGCACATAAAAACTCGAAGCAGCAAAGCTCAGAGCAGCAAACTGAAAGCGACGCTGAGCGAGTTCCGTCGAAAGACGGGGCGTGCGGTACGTGTTCCACCTTCGCGGTGCGGGGTTGTTTCCGTTTCGCGTGCTCCGGGGGTTGTGCTCAAAGACTCGCTCCCCCCCGGCTGCTTTCGGGTAGCCCTTTGGGCTGAAAGGCAGGGAGGGCGGTGGGAGGTGGGAGGTGGGTTCGATAATTTTGTTGAACCGGCTTCAGACGGGCGGGGCGTGCGGATATGCTGAATCTGGTATCGCCGTGAGTCCGAAAGATGAGGCGGAGGCCGTCTTCTTTCTTACGGACCGGGCGTGTGCCACGAGGTCTGCTTCTGGATCAGGACTCGGACATTTTGCGCGGGGCTGCCAGCGGAGAAGCGCGGGCGGTAGCCGCGTGCATTGATCGATTTGGACCCCTTGTGTCAGCACTCGCACGTCAAATCCTGATGAACCCTTCAGAGCACGATGACGCGGTGCAGGAGGTCTTCATTGAGATCTGGAAGCACGCGAGCCGGTTTGATCCGAGCATCGCCTCGGCGCGGACGTTCGTGTCGGTGATCGCGCGGCGGCGGCTGATTGATCGAGGTCGATCGGAGCAGACGCGCCAGCGTGGGATGGTGCGGCTGGATGGGCTTTGCGCCATGGCCTCGGATCAAGAGGGCAACGGTCGCGCGGGCGGTGCTGAGGCTGGTGCGCCGGTGGCGCTGGCGACGCGAGAGTCTTTGGAGACCGCCGCGGCGACGGTGCGGCGTGAGGTTGAGGCCTTGCGGCCGGCGGAGCAGGAGGCGCTGCGGATGGCGTTTGGCCTTGGCTGGTCACATCAACGAATCTCTGAGTACACCAGCCAACCGCTGGGCACGGTGAAGACGACGATTCGGCGAGCGCTGATGCGTCTGCGCGAGTCGATCGGGCAACGGCCGGGCACGTTCGCGACGGGGGGTGACTCATGAACGAGCGCACCCGCACGACGGAACACGCCGGTGATCGCGTGGTTGAACTGCTGACGCTGCGAAGCGTCGAGGGTTTGACGCACGCGGAGCAGCGTGAGCTTGACGACGCGATGAACGCGATGAGCGGCGATGAGCGGCTGTCGTGGGATCGCACGATGGCGGCGGTCGAGCTGGCGGCGATCCCGGAGTTTGTTGAGCAGCCCTTGAGCGATGCGCTGCGCGAACGGCTGATGAACGCCGCGGCGATGATCAGCGACAATGCGTCGGGTGTGACTGGGTCGGCGGTGATCGGACGCGTTGGCGGTGATCGGGGCGTGGCGGCGGCATCGAATGGCCCGGCGCGTGCGATGCCGCTGGGTCAGCGAGAGCCGGGTGGGCGGTGGTTCGCGATTGGTGGCTGGGCCGCCGCGGCGGCTTCGCTGTTGATCCTGGGGTCGATCGTGCTGAATCGTCCGAGCGCCGGTGGTCCCGGCGGCGGCAGCGTGTTGGCGGCTGACGCGAGGCAGCGCGAGGCGGTTGATCGCGCGCCGGATGTCGTGCGGATCGCGTTTGCCCCCGGAATCGACGAGCTTAAGGGCGTGACTGGTGAGGTGGTTTGGAGCGATGAGCGCCAGGCGGGCTATATGAAGTTCGCCGGGCTCGCAGTGAACGATCCGAAGCAGATGCAGTATCAGCTCTGGATCGTGGACCCGGCCCGCGATAAGCACCCGGTCGATGGCGGCGTGTTCGATGTCACCTCGGCTGGCGAGGTGTTGGTGCCGATCCGGCGGGCTCTGGCGGTCAAGTCGCCCGCGGCGTTCGCGATCACGCGCGAGAAGCCGGGCGGGGTCGTGGTGTCGGCGGGGCCGCTGGTGCTGGTGGCCAAGGGAGGCTGATCAAGTCTCCAAATGGGCACATAGCCAAGTTTGGAACTGGTCAACGAGATTCATCCATTTGTTGACTGCCATTGTGACCCATCGTTGAGCACGTTTGCAGCCTGCGCGATCACGGCGCGGGCGTCACTCGATGATCTTGAAGGAGCGGTCCTCGTCAGCGCGATGCGTGCCAGCGCCACAGTCGTTGTCGTCCAGATCGTGATCGAACCGGCAGAAGATGCCGGCTTTGCCCGCCTCGGGCGAGAAGATGGAGATGTTGACGCGGCCGTCGGGGGAAGCGCCGCCGGGGCCGTTCCAATCCCAGGCGCCGCCGAGCGGCGTTTGCTTCGTCCACAGCGAGGCTTGCAGATACGCCGCCAGCGCAGGCGGCGCGATGCCCGGTTGCTCGTCAACGGGCCAGGCTCGTTCGTTCGTGAAGTAGTTGTCCAGCGCGCCCTCCATCACTTTGAAGGATGCGAGGGTGGACGTGAAGCGGGCTCGCTCGCTGGCGGCCGTCATGCGCGGGATCGCGATCGCGGCCAGGATGCCGATGATCACCACCACGACGACCAACTCGATCAGCGTGAACGCGCGGGCCGGGATGCTGCTGCGTTGAGTCATGGTCTCGGGCGTTTCGGGCGGTGGGAGCCGCGCTGGGCGATGGCACCGGTGTGCGCGGGCGTGGGCTTCGCTGGTGTGATTCGGGTGTTGCGCGCGGCGGTCGCAGCGGGATCTCGGAATGCGTTCGTCGCGACCGGCGTCGTGGCGGCGCGAGCGTCAGGACTTTGCGGCGTGCGTCCGAGAACGACCGGGCATTGAGCGGCCGGTGGAGATCGACGGGCAGGGGGTTGTTCGGCGTAATGGGTGTGGCGGCGCGCGGCGTGCGGGCCGGGTGAATTCCGGGGCCGAGCGGATCACGCGCGGGCCGGTGCCCTAAAGTGTTTGACCCTCTCACGCGGCTGGAACGCGGGTTCTTGGCCGTGGATCTTTCGATCATCTTCTGCGGAGTTTGACCAATGGCTGACCTCAAGAATCTCAAGGGCATCTCTGACGCCGACAAGAAGCTCCTGGAGCAGGCGGAGGAATGGCTTGGTGCAGAGCCGACGAAGATGGGGCCGGTGAAAAATCTGTTCTGGGGGAAGGTGAAGCAGGAGTTCTATTTCCCGTATCCGACGCAGGATGCGCGCGAGCAGGCCGAGTGCGAGCAGTTGCTCGCGAAGCTTGAGGACTACTTGAAGAACGAGCACCCCGCGGTGGCGATCGATCAGGATCAGGAGATCCCGCGCTGGGTGATCGACAAGCTCTTTGGCTTCGGCGTGCTGGGCATGACGATCCCCAAGGAGTACGGCGGGCTGGGCATGGGAATTACGAGCTACAACCGAGTGCTCGAGCTCATCGGCAAGTACGACGGCTCCACGGCGGTGCTGGTGTCTGCGCACCAGTCGATCGGCTGCAAGGCGGTCATGCTCTTTGGCAACGAGGAGCAGAAGAAGAAGTGGCTGCCGCACTTGGCCAAGGACTGGGTGAGCGCGTTCTGCCTCAGCGAGCCAAACGTGGGCTGCGATGCCGGCGGCACCGAGACGACGTTTGTGAAAGACGGTGATTACTACGTCATCACCGGCGAGAAGAAGTGGGCCACCAGCGGCGCGATCAGCGGCCTGTTCACGGTCATGACGCGCGAGCAGCGGGCCGATGGCAAGGGCAAGATCTCGGCGCTCGTTGTTCACCCGGACATGGCCGGGGTCGAGATTTATCAGAAGAACCGCAGCAAGTGCGGCATCCGCGGCACGTGGCAGGCCCGCATCCGCTTCCATGGCGTGCGCGTCCACAAGTCGCATCTCTTGGGCCAGGAAGGTCGCGGCTTGCAGATCGCGCTGTCGTGCTTGAACTACGGGCGATGCACGCTGAGCGCCGGCATGATCGGCGGGGCCAAGCGCGCGATGGATCAGTCCATCAAGTGGAGCCAGAGCCGGTTCCAGTTCCAGTCGCCGCTTGCAAAGCAGGAGCTTGTGCGCAAGCGCATCGCGCACATGGCGGCCCTGTGCTACGCGATGGACGCGGTGCTCTATATGACCACCGGCATGCTGGACCGCAAGGACGATGACATCCAGGTCGAGACCGCGATGTGCAAGGTCTTCTGCTCGGAAATGGGCTGGCGCGCCGTGAACGACGCGGTCCAGATCATGGGCGGCGAGAGCTACATGACCGAGAACGAGATCGAGCGCATCTTCCGCGACTCGCGCATCAACCTCATCGTCGAGGGCGCCAACGAGGTGATGCAGTGCTACATCTTCGGCTACGGCGGCAAGCAGCTCGCCGAGCAGATGGTCGGCATCAAGAACGCGCTGATGAAGGACTCTGATGAGAGCCTCTTCGCCTTCCTGGGCAAGGCGATCAAGAATGGCCTGCGCCCGGCGGTCATGAAGCTCGCGATCCCGCTCGGCCTCGAGGTGTTCGGCGGCATCCGTCGCCCGTTCCCGAAGATCACCAAGGTGAGCCCGGAGCTGCAGGAGCACGCCGATCGCGTCAGCACGCTCGTGCGCGAGCACACGTACCAGTTCAAGGCCCTGAGCAAGAAGTTCGATGTGAAGCTCCTGGACCGCCAAGCGGTGCAGGCGCGGCTCGCGGACGCCGCGGTGATGATCCACGGCTGGCTCTGCACGCTGGCGAAGCTCGATAACGATCTGAAGGCGCACAAGGTCAGCGGCGGCAACGGCAGCGACCTGGAGTTTGCCCGCAACCAGGCGGCGGCGCTGCACTTCTTCGATCTGGCGGAACTCGAGATCCGCAACTCGTACCGCGCCTGCTATTTCAACGCCGACGAGACGATGCTGACCGCCGCCGACGCCGCGCTGAAGTACAGCGAGACGCTGGCGCCCGGCCAGTTCATCATCCCCGAGCGCACGCCGACGGACCTGCGCGGCCAGGGCCGCAAGCCCTCGCAGAACGGCATCAAGCAGTTCCCCGGCTTCGACATGGTCAGCCACGACAAGCCGGTGCATGTGGGCATCGGGGCGCCGTGAGCTTGACCCACTCTCCCCCGCGCCCCGCGGGGGAGATGGCGAGTCTTCGAGCCAGAGGGGGCCCGTGCCCTCCGGCGATTGTCACGGCAACGAGTAGCTTGCAGGCCTGCCCCCTCCGCCGCGAGGCGCGGCACCTCCCCTGGTAGGAACCGGGGGAGGGTGGGTGGTACGCTCGTCTCATGGCAAAGCGCGCTTCGCGGTCTGGTGATTCTCAAAATGTCGTCACGCTCACGCCGGGGCCGCTGTCGATCGACGCGGTCGTCGGTGTCGCGCGCGAGGGCGCTGGCGTGGCGCTCTCGCCCAAGTCCATCGCGGCGATGAAACGCTCGCGCCGCGTCGTCGAGAGCTGCCTCACCGACGGCGAGGCGCATTACGGCATCAACACCGGATTCGGCTCACTGGCCAAGCAACGCATCGGGGCCGCGGATCTGGCGACGCTTCAGCGCAACCTGATTCGCTCGCATAGCGCCGGCGTTGGCGAGGCGCTGCGCGAAGAGCTGGTGCGGGCGATGATGGTGACGCTGGCCGGCTCGCTCGCGCGTGGGTATTCGGGCGTGCGGCCGTTGGTGGTGGAGACGTTGATCGCGATGTTGAACGCGGGCGTGACGCCGGAGGTGCCGTCGATCGGGTCGGTGGGCGCATCGGGGGATCTGGCGCCGCTGGCGCACATTGCGCTGTGCATGATCGGGGAGGGGACCGCGACGGTGCGCGGCGCGGCCACGAAGGCGATGCCCGCCGCGAAGGCGCTGGCCAAGGCGGGCATCAAGCCGCTGACGCTAGAGGCAAAGGAGGGGCTCGCGCTGATCAACGGCACGCACCTGATGTGTGCCGAGGGGGCGCTCCTCGCGCACGATGCGATGCGGTTGTTTGACGCGGCGTGTGTGGCGACGGCGATGAGCATTGATGGCTGCCGCGCTTCGCACTCGTTTCTGGATGATCGGCTTTACGTCGCGCGGAACAACTGGGGCGGTCGCGCCGTTGCGGAGCGGATCCGCGAGTTGCTGCGCGGCGGCAAGATCGCGGCGAGCCACGTCGAGAACGACCCGCGCGTGCAGGACCCGTATTCTCTGCGGGCCGCGCCGACGGTGCTCGGCGCGGCGCTGCAGACGATCACGCATGTGTCGTCGGTGGTGGACGCGGAGCTCGGCGGCGTGACGGACAATCCGCTGGTGTTTGCGGGCGAAGCTCGCGGCGCGAATACCGATGCGGGCGCAGCGACGGACGAGATCGTGTCCGGGGCGAACTTCCACGGCATGCCGCTGGCGATCCCGCTGGATTGCCTGTCGATCGCGCTGTGTCACATCGCCGGCATCAGCGAGCGTCGCTCGTACTTGATGACCGGTGCGTTCGAGCCCGAGAGCCGCCTGAAGCCGTTTCTCACCGAGCAGCCGGGGCTAAGCAGCGGGCTGATGATCGCGCAATACACCGCCGCGGCGTGCGTGAACGAGATGATCGGCCTGTGCACGCCGGCGAGCGTTTCGAACATCTCAACGTGCGCCGGCATGGAAGACTACAACTCCTTCGGCCCACGCGGCGCAGCGAAGGCGCGCCGGGCGCTAGAACTGGCGACGAACGTCGTTGCGATTGAGCTGCTGTGCGCCGCGCAGGCAATCGACACGCACCGACCGCTGCGCTCAGGCCGCGGCGTGGAAGCGGCGCACGCGAAGATTCGGTCGAAGGTGAAGACGCTGCGGGAGGATCGGGTGTTGACGGGGGATGTGGGGGCGATTGCGGGG